>JAFUUG010000566.1 GCA_017483905.1 Bacillota bacterium | reverse complement strand
TTTTCAAGGTCTTTTACAAGCATGGCTGTTTCATGCTTAACTTCCGATTCAACGGTAGCTATAAGGTATTCTTTAGCCTGTTCGGCAGTAAGCCCCGAAATACGCTCAAGCTCGGTGTGCTGCTTTGCAATCAGTTCATCGACCCTGGCTTTTTCTGTTTCTACCGAATTTATCTTTGACTGAAGCTGTTCGTCTTTTTTCTCAAGAGTTTCACTCTTGCGATCGAGGGATTCTTCTCTCTGAAGTAATCTTTTCTCAAGACGCTGAAGTTCATTTTTTCTTTCTTTGTTTTCACGTTCCATTTCGTTCTTGGCTTTAAGGGATTCTTCCTTGGCTTCAAGAAGGATCTCTTTTTTCTTTGCTTCGGCAGTCTTTTTTGCGTTTATGATAATGCTGTCGGCCTCTTTTTCGGCAGAACCGATGGCGGCTTCGGCAATTTTCTTACGCATTGAATAACCGATGGAAACACCAATGAGAATAGATACGATAAAAATAACTATTGATAGTATTACTACTGCTATAGTGTCCAGTATGAAGCACCTCCTTATTCAATTTTCAATGTTCGATTTGTTATACAGAAAAAAATATATGATAAACATATAAAAAAGGAATATAACAAAAATTATATATGTTTCATCGATAAAAGAACAAAATCGGGCAAAATAATGTAAATACGGCGGAGAGTTCCGTAAAAACAGGAAATAGATCCCATTGGTAACATTATCTGCGATGATCGATGTCTTTAAAAAAAATAAAACACACTGTATATTTTATAACTTATTCGGTAATTTGTCAAGGCATATAAAAATAGTTTACCAAAATACAATTATTGACAAGATTTACAGTTAAATTACAGTAGAATTATTTTCGAGAAATGCGTTAATCTCGTTTTCTATGATATCGAAGCTTTTAAGCCAGAATGAACGGTCGGTTATGTCTATCCCGGCTGTCATTGTCACATCTTCAAGGCTCATTTTTCCCGTTACGGAAAGAAGTTTTTTATAAAGAGGTACGAAATTTTTTCTCTCCTGCATATAGAGGGCATAAAGTCCTTTTGAAAGAAGTATTCCGAAAGCATATGGAAAATTGTAATAATTAAAATCCGCATCATAATAATGAGGTTTGCAAGCCCACATATACGGATGAAGATAATTTTCGTCAAGCCCGCTGCCATAGGCTTTCTTTTGAGAATCAAGCATTATGCGGCAAAGCTCGGCACAAGAGAGAGTACCGTTTTTCAGCCGGGAAAATACGATATCTTCAAATATAAAACGGCTGTATATGTCAACGATCGTCTGTGCCGTCCCGGAAATATTTGTTTCAAGAACAGCCGTCCCGGCAGTATCATCAAGAATATCCGCCGCCGAATTGAAGATCAGCGTTTCGCAGAATGTAGATGCAGTTTCCGCAATGGGCATGGGATAAAAAGAATTTATCTCGCTTTCGTTATATAAAAGAGAAGAATGATAAGAATGTCCTATTTCGTGGGCAAGAGTCACAACATCGTCAAAATGTCCCGTAAAATTTGTTAAAATACGGCTCTGGGATATTGAGTGGATATCCTCGGAAAATGCTCCGCCGACTTTTCCCGAATGGGGCATAACATCTATATGGCGGGAAGAAAACATATTTTTGGCAAAATCAGCAAGTTCGGCGGAAAATTCCGAAAAAACTTTGATTATAAATTCCTGTGCCTGTTCGTATGTGAATTTTATATCCGAATTTCCGACGGGCGCAAAGAGGTCGTAAAACGGGAGAGATTCGCTGTGACCTAAAAGTTCGGCTTTTTTGCGGAAATATTTTGTAAATATCGGCAGTTTTTCTTCTATTACCGAAAGCATCGTATTTACAGTGCTTTCTTTAAGTCTTGAATCTTCCGCTGTCATTGAAAAAGGAGAGGAATATTTGCGCAGAGAACATTCCGTTATGACCTGACTTTTTATGCCGTTAAGGGAAAAAGCCGCCGATTTTTCGATTTTTTTGTAAGAGGCAAGCTCTCCCTCATATGCAGCTTTTCTGAGTGAGGCATCGGAAGAATAGGCATAGCTTCTTGCCTCTGATAGAGGTACGGTCTTTTTTTCGCCGCTATGAAATATTTCGACTTCAAGGGTGGAGGTAAGCTGTTCCCATTGCTTCTGCCAAAGGACGCTGCCGCTTTTTTTGAGAGATGCAATTATCAATTCTTCCGATTTTTCAAGGGCATGAGTGGCTTTATCATATATTGAGGTTAAATAATATTTGTGCGATGATATGATATTATCGGTGGTATTATTTAAAAAATCAGCGAAATTCGGAAAGTTTTTAAGATAGTTCATAAGGAGAACATCTATTTCGCAAAGAGGCACTTCTATTGAAGTTATTTTGTCATTCATACGAAGAAGATCTTCATTGGTCGTATCGGTACTGAGGGAGAGGGTCACATACATTGACAATTTTGAAAATTTTTTAAGTTCGTTAAAACGATTTAAAAATTCCGAAAGGGTTTCTTCGGGAGAATCATATGAGGAAAATTTTTCGGTGCAGAAAGATATGAGAGATGATATTGCTTTCGGATATTCTTCTATGTCCGAAATAAATTCGGGTGAGTTTAATGATGGGTATATGTCGTCAAGTGTCCAGTTAAGAGTCATAGGTCGTCTTTTTCCTTTCTTGAATTTTGCGGTAACAGATGAAATATCTATAGTTCCGTTGGGGTTAAGGTCACGGAAAGTTATGTATTTTCCCGAAATATTTTTGACATGACGTAATTCGACCGCAGAAGAAGTGAGCAGACGAAATTCATCGGCAAGTGCCTTATAATCGTGCCAGTCGTTTTTTTCAAGATTCGAGATATAAAGAATTACATAGTGTCTTTTTTGAGGCGTTTTTCTCACATTTGTTATCTTTATATCAAGACCGAGAGAATCGGCAATAGATTGTACTGATTCAATCAGGGACTTTTTTTGCCGCTCTTCTTCAAATTTTAAATTTTTACGCTCGATTTTTTGTTGTTTGATTTTTAGTTTCTTTGTTTTTTCGTTAGATGTATTTTCCCAATAAGGGTTGTTTTCGTCTTTCCTGAAAAAACGACAATTTTTATTGATACAGTCGTGTTTTTTTAAGATGCTTTTCGTTATGCTGCCACGGTGATAAGCGTAATTGCAGTGACCGAGAATATTTTTCTTTAATGTGCAAAGGCATTCACCGCTGACAAGCCTTACATAAATATAAGAATCGTATTCGTTTTCGTCAGCCATATTTTATACCTGTTTTTTCTTGTTTTTATATTCCCGTACAAGGGAATCTCTCGGTTTGATCCCTTTTTTTACGGCTTTATCGTATACATCAAGCCAGAGTTTATCGGCAGCATTAAAGGAATCAATGATATTAAGGGCACGGTAAAGGACTATCTCGGAATCGCATGCCCGGTTGTGCTTAAAGTAGTATTCGACACCTTCAGCGGATTCACACAGTAATATCGAAAGTTTTAAGATGACTTCGCAAAGATTATTGATCTGCTCTTCTATATCATAATTGCCCGAATAAAATATGAATTTTTTATCTTTTTTATTTGGCAGTTTTTCTTCATGTGCAGAGATTTTTTCTTTTGATATTTCTATTGCAAGAGTTCTCATATCGTTTGTTTTAAGAAACGAAATAAATTCATTGATCAGTTTGGAATTCAGTGTGTTCATGTCGATAAGATCGGAAACAGCAATTTCGAGCATTTCGGATATTCTTTCTCTTGTATAGCCGAGTGAAAAATAACGAAGAACGAGTTTTGCATAAAAGTCTGCTTGCGTAATTCCTACGGCTGAAAAAGGATTGTCCGAAACAAAAATATAAAAATGACAGGATCTTGATAATATATTATAAATATCTTTATATAATTTGGCTGCCTGCCCGGCATTAGGGTCGGAAGAAGTTATCTTATCGAGTTCTTTTATAAAATTTTTTACTTCAAAGCGCCAGTTTGAACGCTTTTTTTTAGGTATGACCCTGTTTGGAGAAAAATACAGATCGTTATTTGCATTTTCCAGAAATTCGGTTATTTCGGCTTTTAAAGTGTCAAATGGGATATCTTTCGGTTTTTTTTCTTTTCTTGTTTTTGAATTGCCTGAAAGTATATCATCTATTATGGGGTCGATATTTTCTTCTCGTTTGGATTTTGATAATGCTTTGTAAATTTCCTCCGTAAGTTTAAGGAGATGTTCTTTCTCCGCAGATTTTATTTTTTGTCTGAATTCTGTTATTTTCATTGTTTTATCCTTTCGTTTGTTTGCTGCTCGAGTTTATTATATCACAGGAAATACGAATGTACAATTAAAATTGTTTTTTTCTCTTGAAATAATTAGCATTTGCCTATATAATATTAAGTAGAGAGAATCGAATCTCAGAAACTCACAGGAAACTCATAAAGAAGGAGTTGGATATTATGCTTTATACTGCTGATTTAGTTGAAATACAATCTGTCGTGAATGCTGTACACGGAGATCCTCATCATGTGCTTGGTATGCACGAGATGAACATAAAGGGTGAGGATTGTCTTGTGGTACGTTGTTTTATGCCGCATATAAAAAGTGTTGCAGTATACGATCCCGAAGAGCCGCTTGTGACATATCCTATGGAGAAGATACATTCCGACGGATTTTTTGAAGTAAAGATAACGGAAAGAACAAAATGGTTCAGATATAAATTCAAGGTGACTAATGCAGATGATACGGAATGGACTTCCTACGATGCTTATTCTTTTGAACCGCAGATATCGGATCTTGATATGCACTTATTCAATCAGGGAACACACTACGAGATATATAATAAGCTCGGAGCGCACCTTATGACGATAGACGGGGTGAATGGTGCATACTTTGCGGTATGGGCACCTAATGCGAAGAGAGTGAGCGTAATAGGTGACTTTAACGAATGGGACGGACGCAGGCACACGATGCGTTTATTACAGCACTCGGGAATATGGGAAATATTTATACCCGGTATCGTAAGTCTTGACAAATACAAGTTTGAGATAAAGACGGGAAGCGATGCGATAATAGAAAAGACCGACCCTTATGAGAATTATGCGGAATTAAGACCGAGTACGACTTCTCTTGTATATGACATAAACAAATACAGATGGAACGACCAGAGATGGTTTGAAAAACTTAAAAATGAGGATAAGTATGCAAAGCCTATAAATATTTATGAAGTACATCTCGGTTCATGGAAGAGAGTAAAGAGCGAAGATGACAGATTCCTTAAATATTCGGAACTTACAAACAGTCTTATACCTTATGTGAAGGAAATGGGATACACTCATATAGAACTTATGCCGATAGAAGAATATCCTTTTGACGGGTCATGGGGATACCAGGTAACGGGATATTTTGCACCGACAAGCAGATACGGAGATCCCGAAGAATTTATGGAGTTTATCGACAGATGTCATCAGGAGGGAATAGGGGTCATACTTGACTGGGTGCCTGCACATTTCCCTAAGGATTCAAACGGACTTATAAGATTTGACGGAACAAGCTTATATGAACACGCCGATCCGAGAAAAGGCGAACATAAAGAATGGGGAACTATGATATTCAATTACGGACGTAATGAAGTTAAGAATTTCCTTATTGCAAATGCTCTTTTCTGGCTCGACAAGTATCACCTTGACGGTCTGAGAGTCGATGCTGTGGCTTCTATGCTTTATCTTGACTATGGCAAGAAAGACGGAGAATGGGTGCCGAATGAATACGGCGGAAGAGAAAATAATGATGCGGTGGAATTTTTGAAACATCTTAATTCCATAGTGTCGGAAAAATTCCCCGAAGCACTTATGATAGCGGAAGAATCAACGGCATGGCAGGGTGTTACGGAATCAGTTCATAACAACGGACTTGGATTCGACCTTAAATGGAATATGGGCTGGATGAATGATTTTCTTGAATATGTTGCAAAAGATCCCGTTCACAGAAAATATCATCACAATAATCTTACCTTTGGAATGATGTATGCTTATAATGAAAGATTTGAACTTGTGCTTTCACATGATGAAGTGGTACACGGAAAGAAATCAATGCTTGATAAAATGCCGGGGGACAGATGGCAGAAATTTGCCAATTTAAGAGTATCATACGGATTTATGTACGGACACCCCGGAAAGAAGCTGCTTTTCATGGGCGGTGAGTTCGGTCAGTTCATAGAATGGAACGAAAAACAGGCTCTTGACTGGTTCTTACTGGGATATGACTTACATCAGCAGATGCAGGATTATGTAAAAGACCTTAATCATCTTTACAAAGATGAATCGGCACTGTGGGAATATGATTTTTCACCCGAAGGCTTTGAGTGGATAGACTGCGATGATGCGGACAGAAGTATATTTTCTTTCATAAGAAAAGGAAAAACTATGGACGATACACTTATATTCGTATGTAATTTCACTCCTAACAGCTACGAAACATTTAAATTGGGCGTACCTTATGAGGGCTGCTATAAAGAGATACTTAACAGCGATGACTCAAAATACGGCGGAAGCGGCATTGTAAATCCAAATGTGCTGTGGAGTCAGAAATCGGAAAGCCATAAGAGATATGACAGTATATGGATGAGAGTTCCTCCGCTTGGAGTTTCGATATTGAAGAAAGTATAAAAAGATCAAAAACGGTGTGCATTGCGTTATGTATGCCGTTTTTCGATACAGTATGGTTGAAAGAACGGTATTATATGAAGAATATATTTTTTTCGGGAGTTGTTTTCTTATTTGCGATATTTGTTATATATTGTCTGACTTCGTTTGCAATGCTTGCTTATGAGAGTGCGAATAACGATCTTATGCTTGCGGAAAAAAATGCGGAGTATATAGACAGATACTATGATGCGGATAAAAGAGCGGCACAGCTTATAGGGAGAATAGATGAAATGCTTGTGCAAAGCCGTAAAGAAAGTAAAAACATGGAAGAATACAAGAAAATAATATCAAACAGGTTATCGGAGGAAGAAAACAAATTTATACTTGATGGAAACAATCTTAGCTTTAATGTGATGCTGAATGATACACAGAGAATATCTGTGACGATGGAGATATTGGATAAATCGGAAGAAAAAAGATTCAGGATAACACAATACAGATTGAATCGTGAGGAAATATGGGATGATGAGAATGCGGAAGAAAATAATATAAAGGGTATGTGGAAAGGATAAAATAAAAAATTAAAGATGCTGCAAAAGAATCAGCCGCTTACATTATTACCTTGTGGGCGGCTGATTTTTTATATGGGAGGAAGGTGAGAAAAAATAAATTTAAATGAATTTTTTGTGAAATTTTTTTGAAAAATTTAGATAAAAATGCTTGATTTTTTTTTAGTAATTATATATAATTATACCATAGGCGTGCAAAGGGGGATATATTATGCTTGTAAAAGTTGTATGTATGCCTTGATGTACAGTATGATTATTTTATTCTATGAAGGAGGATAACATAACAATGAAAAAGAATTTAAAAGCATTTGTAAGTTCTTTTATGGTTGGCGTGATGGCTGTTACAAGTACAGCTGTTCCGGGATTAAGTGTTGTCAGCTATGCAGATGAGGTGAATGTGGAGAGTGAAGATGCGGTAGTTGATGAGGTTGCAAGTGGTGCGGCAGTAAATACGGAAACCACAGGTACTGAGGAAAACAGCAATGATGAGAGTGAACTTGAGTTACTCTATACTACTCAGACGGGAAACAAGTGGACTGCAGAAAATCTTACGGAGGCTGATCTTGATGATTATCAGCCTGCAGCGTCAGTACTTAAAAGAGTATTGCCTGATACCGTTCTTCTTGAAAGCGACCTTGTTACAATGAAGGCAGCTCAGCCTCTTGAACTTAAAGAAGATAGTGACACAGGTGCAAAGGCTCTTGCTTCGACTGGTACAGATACGACTATAGACGGAAAGAAATATCGTTTTGTTGCAAGTATTACCGCAAAGAAAGATGTAATAGCCAAGGTAAATACATTTGTAAACAGTGGTAAGACGAATGTTGTATTTAAATATGATGCAGCTGCAGGTACATATACAAAAGTATCTTTTATGCCTGAAGAAGGAACGGCAGCAGCAAAAACACCATATGTTCATACTGTTGAGATAGCAGCAGGTGAAACAGTTTTATTTGGTGGTGCAGGTACAAATCCTTGGATGTATGATGTTGAATTTGAGGATAACACTAAGGAAGAACCTGTGGATTTCGGCGATCTTACCGTTCCTGAGGCAGGAAAGACTTATACGGCTGATTTCCAGGCTTTGGCAGCTGATGATACTTACAAAGATAAACCTATCAATGGCGTTAAGTTCGGCGAAGGCACAATAATGGGTGTTGATGCGACAGAGACATCTGTTGTAAGTTCCAACGGTCACGGTACTATCATGAAAGACGGTGCTACATTCAAAATTGCCGTAGCAGGCGATGCAACAATTTCTATGACAGCTTGTGTATACAGCAACAGCGGTGTTTGGACACTTACAGATGCTGCAGGTAAAGTTATAGGCACAATGCAGTCGAAAAATCAGGACGCAGAAGGTCATGAAAATGAAGCAGATAAGTCAGAAACTGCTCAAAGCATAGATTATAAGGGCGGTGCAACTGTTCTTACACTTACTCTTGATAAGGGTCAGGGATATGTTCACAATTTATCTGTAGCTAATGCGGCTCTTCCTACAGGACAGGCTGAAAGCTTTGAATTATGGTTCGATGATGTTGCCAAAGATGTAGACAGCGGCACTGATGCAGACGGCAACAAGAAAGTTATAAAGACATTTGAACAGCAGGAATTCAAATTCGGTGATTCTTCTGTAAAGATGGTCGGTAATAAGAATGAAAATTATGCTGACGGTCTTGAAAGATTCACACCAAACAACAACAATGCAAACTTTATGAATCTTACAAGAAACGGCAAGACTGTAAATGCTTATAAGGCAGGTAACAGACACGCTACATCTAACGATATACCAACTATACCTGATTACGGCGATGGTACTGCAATGGTATTCAAGTGCGTTGGCAACGGTACATTCGTAAGCTATGTATATACAACTTCGTTTGTAAGAATCTGGGATTTCGATACTGAAACAGGCGAAAGAATCGGTTATACAGATACAGATGTAACTCCTGAATTCGTTGCATTTGCAGCAGAGGCAGGTCATACTTATGTACTCTCTACAACAGGTAAGACTAATAACTGCGGTTTCTGCGGCGCTGAATTTGCCGTAGATGAAGAAAAAGAAATTACTGTTGATGCTTGGAAAACTCCGACAGACAGTACATACAATTTCGACAACTCTACTTTCTCACTTGTAGATGTTTTCTTAGGCAATACGGTCGCTACTATCAAGAAAGATACTAAATCCGTAAAACTTAACGTTGGTCACACTTATGAGATCAAGTCGGCAGATGCAGGCGTTGGTGCTACATTTGTAAGTACAGAAAGTGAAAAAGTAAAAATTGATAAGGATACAAAAACATTACAGCTTAACCTTGTCGAAATACCTGATGTTGAACTTAAGGGTACGATCATGACAAGTGACGGAAAGGCTTCGGATGTTGCATCTATCAAATTCAAGAATAAAGTAAGCGGAAATGAAACAGCAGCTACTATAAGCGGGGACGGAAAGAGCTATACGGTTTCTATCAAACCTGGTGACTACAGCACTGTTATCGAAAGTACAGCTTATACAACTAAGGATAATGTAAAAGTAGTTTCCGATAAGGTAAATGAGAATGTTATCTACCTTAAGGCTAACGACCCTACGATGACTTACCTTACTACAGATATTGTAAAGGATGAAGGAGAAAGAGAATTTACTTATGTAGCGGGAGATTCAACAGGCACTAAAGTTCCTGCACTTAACAATTCGACTTCTATAAAGACTTTCTATGGAGATAAGATAGTTATTCCTGTAAACGGAAAGAAGAAAGTAACTGTAGCAGGCTGGTATTCGGGAAGCTGGAATATCAACGGAAAGAACGAAGTTACAACGAACAGTTCCGCAAATGCTTCAAATCCTACTACAAACAGCTACTTTACAGACGGAAGCGAAACAAGCGTAACTATTAATATTACAGCAGATAAAGGCAGTGACGGTAAAGCCATTACAACATATCTCTACTGGGTAAAGGTTGAAGATGTAACTGATTTCGATGCAAACAATACTGTACTGCAAGTTCCAAGTGAGCAGTTCCCTACTCTTAAATCTGCAAATAACTATATTGCTACATTAAGAAACAGACCTGCCGGAGAAGAAGGTCGTATGACAATTGAACTTACGGCTGATATTGAGGAACAGATCGTATTCGATCAGCCTTATACTACTGTAAAGGGTAACGGACACACTATTTCATGGTACTATGGTGTAGGTTCATTCTATTACTCTATCGATAAGGGTACAGGTCTTTACGATGAGGAACTCTTCTATGACAGGTACAATGCAAATGAGGGCGATGGCTCTCTCTGGGGCGGTGTTGCTATAATCAGAGGAGATCACTTCAGAACTGAGAACACGACATACAAGAATACTTATAACTATGAAGTAACTGAAAAAGATGCTGCTGACTTCGATCATTCGGCAGGCGGTCTTATCGGTACAAGAGAAGCAGGAAAGACAGATGTTGCTATCTACAGCGGAAAAGAAAGATCCAATGCTTTCTATATTGAAGCTAAAGATATTCAGGTATATAACTGTAAGATACTTGCTTCACAGGATACATTCGGAAGAAACGGTTCTGCTGACGGAGGATACAGCGTATATGTAAAAGATTCCGTGATCGGCGGTAATGTTGACTATATCTGCGGTGAGTTCAAGGCTGTATTTGATAACTGCGAACTTCAGTGGAAGACTTACTCCGATTCAAGTTACAAGAATAAGAACAATGCTGCTATGGGTTACATCGTAGCGCCTAAGACTAACCCTTATGTATTCAGAAATTGTAAAGTAACTCTTGACAATAAGGATGCAACCGATGAAAAGGGAGCAGCTCCACAGGGTAAGTTCGGAAGAACATGGGGCAAGGATTCAAATGCTACATTTATGTATACTCAGACTAACGGCTACATCAGCAATGATGCGTGGGGAAGAATGAGTGCTGCAGATACGGCTAAATTCTATGAATACAGTAACTTCAACGGCGATGAGGACTTCCCATTATCTGTTGAAACAAGCGTTCCAGAGGTTCAGGCTAAGGAATTAGATAATGATATGTTTGAAGCATATGCAACAGATGACGTATTCCTTGATACTCTCGGATTCGTTCCTGAAGACTATAAGGCTGAAGAGGGCGGATTTAAGGTAATAGATGATGCTTCCGATATTCGTACAGGTGTCTATACTATAGGCAATGATACCGTAATTATAGCTGCATACAAGGAACTCAGCCCAAGACCTGTTGTATTTACAATAGATGGAAATATCGCAGGAGTTACAAAGAAAGCTTATGATTCTATCCAATTCGAGGACGGTACAGTTATAACAGCTAAAGAATTCGGTCTTGACAGCGGATACGTAAGTGCTATAAGAGTAGTCGGCGTAAGAAGTGAAAATATGTCGGCAGATGCTGTAAGCGATCGTGAAGCTAAAACAAACGGATTCGTGGCAACTCTCGGTTTCCCTGAAGTCGCTGATGAAGCTAAGCAGAGCGTTCTGGAAGAAATCAAAAACAATGAAAATACAGAGTCTTAATTGTGGGAGGGTCGAATAATGAAAAAATATACTAAACCTGAGGTCGATATCGAATTGTACAACAATGAAGACAGTATTATGGTAAGTAGTGCAGGAGATACTACGGTATCTAAGCTTGACAAAGTTCAGTTCGGTAGTATTAAATAACAAATAAACGGCTTTTTAAAACAAAGGTCAAAAGGGACTGTTGGTAACAACAGTCCCTTAATTTGTATTGAAAATGTAATATAGGAAAGGTTGACGAAAGAGGATATCTATTGTAGAATTAAATTATAATTTCATTTGGTGATGCACACAGCCGATGTACTTGTGAACGGAAATATTCTGTTCATGAGCATACAATGAATGGCTCTATTAGAAAGGCAGGTGCGAAGATGAGGCTCAGAGATAGGATAGTCAGAACCATCACGGTGGGACTTGCGATACTGCTGGCAGTGGAGGCAGTTTTATTTTTCCTTGAATATTTTTTCTTTGATCTATCGGTATATGATACTTTTCTGACATTTATGATGGGAGCTATATCAGCGGTTATTTTTGCAATAGTTGTATATGTCGGGATACTGCGGATATTTAAAGATATTGAAAGCAGGATAGAAAATACAAATGTCGAAATAATAAGCGATAACAATGTGATGATAAGCACGACTGATATAACCGAGATAGATTATCTGATAAACAAGATAAGAAGCGGAGTAAATGACGATAAAAGGCTGATACTCAATATAGAGAAACTGTCAAAGTTTTTCAAAAGTATGATGGGAATATTTGAAATAGATGAAGATAAAAAAATACTTACCACATCTAAGCAGACTGCGGAAATACTTAAAATAGGAAAATATGATGAGATAGAGGATGCCGGAATAATAATAACAGAAGAATATTCCAGAATAGAAAATGAGATAGAAAGAGTAGGGGAAGCGAACTTTTTTGTTTATTATGCAGAAACGGAAAAGGGGAGAAGATGGATAAATATTTTCCTGCAAAGAGAGCAGAGAAAGATATACGGATTTGTAATGGACGTGACAAATCAGATACTTGAAAAGAAGATGTATAATTATGAAGTAGGGCTTGACAGCGTTGCGGGTGTCTGTTCATTTGATGAGTTTATGGTAAGGCTCAAAGAATTGCTGCTGGAACCTGTCAATTACAGCTGTTTTGTTACAATAGAGCTGAAAATGCTCAAAAGCATAAATGATTCCTACGGATACAGAGTTGGCGATGAGTATATAAGAAAATTTGCGGAAAAACTTATCAAAAGCTCTTTGAGAGCTTTATTCGGGAAAAAATCGGGATATGAGTTCCTTATGTTTTCGTGCGGATTTTATTCGGTGGAGGATATTCACGAGAGGATAACGGAATGGAATGCTATGCTTGAAAATACGGAATTTGTCACACCTGACGGAAAGAAGTACAAATACAAGATAGCGGCGGGATATTGCATATATCCGGATCATACGAATACTATCGAAAATATGATAAAATATTCTTCTTATGCACTGTATGAATCGAAAAAAATATTCGGCGGTGTTCTTCATGAGTTCAATATGGAAAGCTACAGCAGAGATGAATTTATGAAGCGACAGGTGAAAAAATTCTATGAGATAGTTGAAAATAATGACATATATTATGAATTTCAGCCGATAGTCAGCCTTTTGGACGGTAATGTATTTGGCTACGAGGCTTTTATGCGGACAAATGATGCGGGGATATTCTCGGCGGAAAAGATGCTTGAGATAGCGGAAAGCGAAAATATGGGGTATGCCATTGAAAAAATGACTGTGTTTAACTGTGCAAGAATGATAAAGGAAAACCGTGATATATTTAAAGATAGAAAGCTTTTCTACAATACGATAATAAATCGCTCTCTTACAGATATGGATATGCAGGAATATAATGATGAATATTCAAGCATAGGATACCTTATGATACCTGAAATAAGGGCAAGCGACAATGAGGGCGAAGTCTTTGAAAAATGTATGCAGCTGATGAAAGGTGACGGAAGAAAAGCTATAGATCATTTTATGGGGAAATATCTTGATTACAACAGGCTTACAGCTGCCGGTATACATTATTTTAAGCTTGACAGGAACATAATAGCGGATATTTTTGTGAAAAAAGAAAGGCAGGCACTTGTAAATACTGTAGTGAAAGAAGTAAAGAAACACAATGCAATAACGATAGCTGTCGGTGTTGAATCCAGAGAAGAGCTGAGAGTGCTTGTGGAGCTTGGTGTCGATTTTGCACAGGGGTATTATATATCTGTACCTAAGAAAAATTTTACAAAAGATATAAGAACGGAAATAAAAAATGAGATACTTGAATTGAATCAACTACGCAAATTTACTGAGTAGAGTATGCTTTAAGAGGTGTTACGGGTGAGAACGATAAAGATAATAATTACCTCTGTAATTATTGCCGTATATATGGGGATATCCGTGTATGCGGAGGATATTGTGAGGATAGGTATCAAAGATAATGTTCAAGAAGCCGGGTTCGGAAAAGGAGCATTTGAAGTTGGCTATGACGGAGGAAACAAGGAATTTGTTAAGTGCGGTGAGATAAGCGGTGATGATATTGAAGTAAAGATACTGAACGGGTCTTTCACAGAGATAGGGAGCGGATATGACAGCTATGATAAAGCGGCACAGATCTGCAATGAAAATGAATATCCTGCTATCGTGAACGGAAAATGGTGTGTCTATTCGATGGGCGGAGATGTAAAGACGACGGATTGTGCCGTGGGAGTATATGACGGCGGCGTGCTTATAATGATAGCAAACTCCGACGATGATCTTCAGATGAAAAGAAAAGGCAATAACTTTACGGAAGTTGACGGTGTGCAGTACAGAGGTGTTATTGAAACATACAGAAACGGAGAAGTTATGAATATAATAAATTTCATTGATGTGGAAGAATACCTTTACGGTGTTCTTCCGTCGGAAATGACGAGCAGCTGGGATAAAGAGGCATTAAAGGCTCAGGCTGTGGCTGCAAGGACTTACCGTATGAAAAATTCGGGCATACACGATCAGAGCGGTTATGACCTTTGCTGCACTACGCATTGTCAGGCGTATAAGGGGGTCGAGCTTGAAGATGAAAAAAGTACACAGGCTGTGGATGATACGAAAGGCGAGATGATATATTATCAGGGAGAACTTATAAATGCCATGTATTTTTCCTCAAGCGGCGGATATACTGCAAACAGCGAAGATGTACTGGGGTCGGAAGTCCCTTATCTAAGAGGGGTAGAGGATAAATATGAAAAGGAGAGCAAAGAGTGGGAAAGAAAATTTACACTATCGCAGCTTACGCAGATGACGAGCGGTATAGGAAATGTAATGGGACTGCTTGCAAAGACAGATGAAAAAACGGGAAGAGTGAACGAGATAACTCTTGTGGGAATGAACGGTGACAAAACGATAAAAAATGAACAGATAAGGACGTTCTTCTCATCTTTCGGCGGTATGCTTGAAAGCAGGAATTTTACCGTTAATATCGGGGGAAACGGCGGAAGTGACAAATATGACGGTGATGAAGCTGTATTTGTGATAGGTGACGGCAGCAAAAAAAGTATAGATATAGGCAAGCTGTATCTTGAAAATGGGGAAAAGATACAAAATGGCGAAGAGATAAAGATAGTGGGAAGCAGCGGCGAAATATACATAAGTGCCGGGAGCGGAAAAGAGAAAAAGAACGAAAAAACGGCTGATGAAAGCAATTTTTCACCCGATGTGATAATACTGAAAGGACGAGGAGCAGGACACGGCATCGGAATGAGTCAGTACGGCGCAAAGGGTATGGCAGAAAGCGGTTACGATTACAAGGAGATACTTAAATATTATTACACAGGAGTAGAGGTCAGATAATGACCCGAAAGGTAAAAAAATGAAAAAACAGGAATTTTACTTTGATCTGCCGAAAGAGCTGATAGCGCAGACACCTCTTAAAGACAGATCTTCGTCAAGACTTCTGATACTCGATAAAAATAACGGTGATATCAGACACGGAAAATTTACGGATATAAAAGATATGATAAATGAGGGTGATTGTATTGTGATAAACGATACAAAAGTATTGCCCGCAAGACTGATAGGAGAGAGGAAGAATACAGGGGCACGGGTCGAAGTGCTGCTGCTTAAAAGAATGGAGGATAACAGGTGGGAAGTACTTGTATATCCCGGAAAAAAAGCAAAGATAGGAAATGTGATAAGCTTTGGCGACGGAAAACTTGAATGTGAGATCGAGAAAATAACAGAGGGCGGAAACAGGATAGTCAGATTTGACTACGAGGGGATATTTGAAGAGATACTTGATGAACTCGGTCAGATGCCGCTGCCGCCTTATATTACGGAAAAACTTGAGGATAAGACGAGATACCAGACGGTATATGCAAAATACGACGGTTCGGCGGCTGCTCCTACGGCAGGGCTTCATTTTACGAAAGAACTGCTTGAAGAATTGAGAGAAAAAGGAGTGAATATAGCAAGTGTTACGCTGCACGTCGGACTTGGTACATTCAGACCCGTAAAATG
>JAFUUG010000047.1 GCA_017483905.1 Bacillota bacterium | reverse complement strand
GTAAACGACATTAAAAAATGTCGTTTACTATAACCCTACGGGGTATGCACACGGCTGCGTACAAGGTAGTTAGCCGCTTTGCGGCACGCAGCCGGCGCGAGTAAACGAGCAAAAGTATAAATACTTTTGTCGTTTACTATATTATTGATTATATGGAAATATATCACCCGGGAAAGGAGAGTAATACATGAAATTTAAAAGAATTACAGCAATTACGATGACAAGTGCATTGATAAGCTCATTTTGCACGGCGGCGTTTGCTGAGGGGGAGGAAGGACAGCTTAAACCTCTTGCTACAGATGGGTATGATACTACTTATGTAATGACTATCCCTGCCGAACTTGATATTACAAAAAGTGGGTTTAACGCATTAGGGGACGGAATCAAAATTTCACATTCGACGGAGCTTACAACGACATTTGACCCGAACAGCAAGGTAAATGTCAAGGCTGAATCGGCGAACAACTGGAAATTAAAGGCAGAGAAAACTACAGATGAAATCGGATATCAATTAAAAGGAACGGCGAACGATAACGATGCAACGACAACGTGGGAATTCACCGGGAGCGAAGTAAACCAAGATGGCGGAACAATAAAGGCTGTCGGGGTTGATGTGGAGAACTATGACGAGAAAGCACCGGGGGAATATACGGATACTATCACATTTACGGCAGAGGTTCAGAGTTCTCAAAGAATAGTTGACTTGTCCACACTTACAGATGATTACGAGGCACAAGACGGGGATATCCTGACAGGCGGGCTTGCGGGTCAATACGAGATAACGATCGCTGACAATGCAGCAATAACGCTGAGAGATGTAACAATAGAAGGAGAGAACAACTACGATTTCTTGTGGGCAGGCATTACAGCGAACGGTGATGCTACGATCACGCTGGAGGGAATGAACAAAGTCAAAGGGTTTTATGATGAGCATCCCGGAATATATGTACCCGAAAATAAAACATTGACGATCAAAGGTGAAGGAACGCTTGAAGCAAGGAGTAACGGCTACGCTGCGGGTATCGGCGGAGGATATGATATCAGCTGCGGTAATATCACGATAGAAGGCGGCAATATAATTGCACACGGCGGAAATGGTGCTGCGGGCATAGGTTCAGGATATAGAGCCGGCTGCGGCAATATTACGATCAGCGGCGGTCAAGTAACTGCATACGGCGGAGAATATGCTGCGGGCATAGGTACAGGCTTTTACGGCAACTGCGGTAATATCACGATCAGCGGCGGTGATGTATCTGCAATCGGCGGAGGCGGAGCTGCGGGTATAGGTACAGGATCATACGATTCTGAAATGACGTCAAACTGCGGTGATATTACGATCGGAACAGGCGTTATATCTGTAAAAGCAACAAAAGGGGCAGAAGCTCCATACTCTATCGGAACCGGATTATCTTGGGATTATGGCGATACAAACAACGGAACCTGCGGCAAGATCACGATTGGCGGAGAAGAAAAAGGAATGATCACAGATAACTTTGTATATCCCACAAATTGAATGTATATGGGGAAGAGAAATGCTGATGAGGTTTTTTAAGAATAACGCTTTGGATAACGAGATACGCAAAATAAAAGGTTTGCCCACAGAAGGGAAAAAGGCATATATCGAATATGTCGGAGAATAAAATTGAAAGTATGGATAAAACAACAATACTATGGACAAGAAAAAATTAAAAAAAATTATTGCAAATATCGGTATTTTGGCGGTAGTCATGGTGGCGGGGTTCTATGTCGGATCGTTCGTATCAAACAGGAACGATGACGAGGGAAAGACGAGAATCGCAGGAGATGCAGAGGAATACGCCGAAGACCGAGATTACAGCAATATTGAGGAAAGCCCCAACATAGCTATACCCGGTTATGAAAAAATTGTCTTTAAAGCGGGGCAGACAAAACAAGAAGTAAAATTATACAATCCAAAGGAAAATACCTGTTATTTCAAGATGAGCCTTGTGCTTGACAACAGCACTATATGGACTTCAGACCTATTGGAGCCGAACAAGTCCTTTACGGAGATAGAACTCGATAAACCGCTTGATGCCGGGGTATACAAAGATGCAATATTAAAATACGATTGCTATTCACTGAAAGACCAAAGCAAACTCAACGGGGCTGAAATAAAGGTAAATATTGAGGTAAAATAACAGGAATGACTTAAAATAAAACAGAAAGGTGGTTTTATATCATATGAAAATGAAATATATGAAACCTGCGGCGGTACTTTGCGTTGCTTTTTCGTGCCTGCTGGGGGCAACGAGCTTTGCGTCGGAGCAGAATATGAAACTGACGATGACGGTAGGAGATGTTCCGGCAGATTATACGATGACGATACCCGCAAATACAAACATTGATAATTTCGGGTTTACAGAACTTGCGGACGGACTTACAATATCGGGTACATTGCCAAAGAAATCTTATGTAGAGGTATCATTAAAATCGGATAATGATTTCAAACTTACGGAAAAAGAGGATAATACAAAGTCAATAGCATATGCCGTATACGAATCGGAGAGGGAAGAAGCGGACAAATTCACATTTGAAGCGAACGAACTGGGTACAAAGAAAGATGTCAAGGTATATGTAACACAAGAGGACTGGAATGCAGTACCTCCGGGAGAATACAGCGATGTGATAACATTTACGGCAGAGACCAAAGATAAGGAGGCGTTAAAATGAAAAAGAGAAAAATATGTCTTGCGCTTGCATTATCTATGGTATTGAGCAATACGGCTTTTGCAGCACCACCTATGAACGATGAGCCGGTAATAAGGCAAGAGAACATTCCGGATGGAACAGCTAACGGCACAAATATAAGTGCAGTCAAACCGACAGGAACACCTTATACAAATGAGGAGCGTATACTGTCTGCCGACAAGGTAACGGTAAGCGATGATACAACACTTGCAAACGGCTGGGAATGGGCAACACCGAATCAGGAACTGACAGAGGATTTTGCCGATACAGAAGCGGTATACAAGGAAAACGGCGAAGAGAAAAACCGAGTGACGGTAAGAATAAAGAAATTAGCGGTAACAGACGATACGGCACCGACGGGGGAAATAAAGATAAGCACAAATATATGGAATACTTTTCTTAATTTCATAACATTCGGACTGCTGTTCGACGAAACTCAAAGCGTTGAAATCACGGCGAATGACGATATAAGCGGCGTTGAGAGCATAGAATATTATGTTTCAAATACGGCGATGACGCTTGATGATGTAAAGGGAATAACAAACTGGACGGTCTACAAATCGGCTTTTGACCTTTCGGAAGATAATCAGTATGTCATATATGCGAAGATAACGGATAAAGCAGGGAATGTGTCTTATATCTCAAGTGACGGAATAGAGATAGAGAAAGTACAAGGCTCGATAGTCGGGGAAGTAAGAGTTGCAGACGGAGCACCGAATGTATATGCCAAAGGGCTTTCGTTCATAGCATCGGAAGAGGATACGAAACAAGCCAATGATAATGAGGTAAAAATCCAATTCTATCTCGATATAGATAAAAAGGAAAAAGCAGAGGCAGAGGGTGCAGAAGCTATTGATGAGGCGATAAGCGGTGCGGCTGTAGAAGTTGATATGTATCTGGATATGAAACTTACAAAGACCACGACACAGCTTAAAGGCGACAACAAAGGCTCATCAAAGGAAGAAGATATAAGCGATACAAATACGAAAGTGATAGAGGTACTGATCCCTTATGATGATGAAAATGTAACGATTTTCAGATACAACAGGGGAGATGTTACGGTATTCAGAAAACTTGCGGGAGAAAATGCAAAGGGTCTTTACACAGACGGAGATCTCTATACAGATGAAAGCGGATATATCCATGTGTTTATGGCAAAATTCGGTACGCTGGCTCTTGCCAAGGAAAGCAGCGAAGAACAACATACTCATTCTTATACTTCGACTGTGACGAAAGAGCCTACATGCGAAGAAGCGGGCGAAATGACTTATACCTGCGAATGCGGCGAAAGCTATACGGAAGTCATTCCTGCACTCGGTCATGACTATGAAGGAAAGGTTACAAAAGAGCCTACTTCAAAGAGTGAGGGAACAGTGACTTATACCTGCTCACGCTGCGGCGACAGTTATACGGTGGCTATGGAGAAACTTCCGGAAGAAGAGACGGAAGAAACTACTTCAAGAAGAAGTTCCGGCGGCGGAAAATCAAGCGGTAAGGCGGTTTCTTCGGGTTCGTCGGCATCTTCCGGAGGATCGGCAGCAAACAACAATGCAAATGCCGATTCAAATACCGATACAAATACCGATACAAGTACCGATTCAAACAACGGTACAGACGAGAAGTCAACGGGCAAAACGGATGATAAGGCATCAAGCGGAAACGGCAGCACAACAGAAACTTACAAGGGATTCAGCGATATAAAGGGTATGTGGTGCGAAAATATCATAAACGAACTTCATAAAAAAGGTATCGTAAACGGCAGAAGTGCCGAGATATTTGCTCCGAATGTTACTATAAAGAGAGCTGAACTTGTTCAGATGCTTGCCAATATGAAGGGAATCGACCTTTCGGCATACAAAGACAAAACAAGCAGATTTAAAGATGTAAAGAAAACCGACTGGTACTATGCGGCTATCGTATGGGGTGAGGAAAACAATATCATTTACGGTACGGCTCCGGATAAATACTCTCCTGAAAAATATATCACAAGAGAAGATACGGCGGCTATAATCTACAGATATATGGATATCCCTGCCGATGCGAATGCGAAAGTATTCAGTGATTCCGCTAATGTGAGCGGTTATGCCAAAGATGCGGTGAGTACCCTTTCGGCAAAGGGTATTATAAAGGGCTATCCGGATAATTCCTTTAAGCCTAAGAATACCATTACAAGAGCGGAAACGGCTTCGGTAATTTATAATGTGACGGATCAAGAATAATATACCGGAATGTAAAAACATTTGCACACTCGGTATAAATTATGCAAACGACTGCGTACAAGGGAGTCAGCTGCTTCATGGCACGCAGTCGGCATACTCGTAAACGGAAAAATTTTTGTTTACGAGTATAATAAAAACGCTTCCTTGCAGAAATGCACGGAGGCGTTTTTTGGGTTTATATAATAAAAAAATAACCGTCCTGTCTGATCCTTAAAAAATACAGAAATGGATGTCGGGAACTGCACGATTGTACAGAATGAACAAAAACCGAAAAAGAAAAATGTAAATTATGTTATACTGGTGAGCAAAATAAATTTGCTCACTCAGTATAACTTTATGTACACGGCTGCGATAAAGTAAATAGCCGCTTTGCGGCACGCAGCCGGCACACTCGAAATCGGAAATATTTTCCGATTTCGAGTATAAAATTTTTTTTGAAAAAAGCTTGCAATTGCGGCGGAAATGGTGTAAATTACATTTTCATTATTTCAGCAATTCATTTATATCTATTTTAAAGAAATCAGCGATTACCTTCAATTCTATATCTGTTACAAA
Source organism: Bacillota bacterium (assembly GCA_017483905.1). Taxonomy (GTDB): domain Bacteria; phylum Bacillota; class Clostridia; order Lachnospirales; family CAG-274; genus RGIG4831. Next base: position 348 of record JAFUUG010000047.1, on the reverse strand, counting down.
TCGCTTGCCTGCTTCTATACGCTGAATAGTATTTTTATCTATATCAAGTCCTATTATCTGAAGTCTATCGGCTAAAACACGTTGGGAAATATTTAATTCTACTCTTAATCTTGCTATATTCCTGCCACATAAATTATTGAGATTGTCCTTGGTTTTATTTATAAACATAAGATTCTCCTTAAAGTAATTTTATTAATGAAATATAAATATAGTAAACGACATTAAAAAATGTCGTTTACTATAACCCTACGGGGTATGCACACGGCTGCGTACAAGGTAGTTAGCCGCTTTGCGGCACGCAGCCGGCGCGAGTAAACGAGCAAAAGTATAAATACTTTTGTCGTTTAC
>JAFUUG010000565.1 GCA_017483905.1 Bacillota bacterium | reverse complement strand
ATGGAAGAAATAAACGGCTACACCTATATAAATCCGGGTTCGGTGTCCATTCCGAAAAACGGCAATAAAAACAGCTATATGACATTCTCGGACAATACTTTTATCATAAAAGACTTCGACTCAAACGAGATAATGTCATATAAAATATAAAACCCAAGGAGGTAATGATATGAATTATCAGATCAAAGGAAATGTTGTACCTGTAGTTGAAGTAACTCTTAACAGCGGAGAAACGATGTTCACTCAGTCGGGCGGAATGGCATGGCAGAGCGAGGGCATCGAAATGACGACAAATGCACAGGGCGGTCTTATGAAAAGTCTTGGCAGAATGTTTTCGGGCGAATCCGTATTTATGGCAAATTATACCGCAAAGAAGGACGGAGCAATGATAGCATTCAATTCAACCGTTCCGGGCAGCATAATTGCCGTTGACTGTTCCCAAAATTCGTATGTATTCCAGAAAAGAGCATTTCTTGCCGCACAAAGTACGGTAAATCTCGAAACCACTTTCACAAAAAAAGCAGGAGCGGGCTTTTTCGGCGGCGAAGGCTTTATCCTCCAGAAAGTCAGCGGAAACGGAATGGCATTCCTTGAAATAGACGGCGACGCAATACCTTACGATCTTGCACCGGGTCAGGTAATAAAAGTAGATACGGGAAATGTGGCTGCATTTGAATCAACGGTATCTTATGATATAGAGCGTATAGAGGGCTTCAAGAATATTCTTCTCGGCGGTGAAGGCTTGTTCCTCACAAAACTTACAGGTCCCGGAAAAGTATATCTCCAGTCAATGAGTATATCCGAGCTTGCAGGTCTTATCAACAGCTTTATTCCAACCAAAAACTGAAAATATAAGACACTTTCAAAAAGGGCTGTGAAAAAATTATCTCTCAGCCCTTTTTATGCAAGATTATTTTTTAAATTATTCATTTTGACATTATCAGTGCCACAGGCTTAAATCCGCAGGACGGACTTTGTTCGTTTAATGAGTGGACTTTAGTCCCCATACCTTACAGACTTGCAAGTGCCGCACTTAGCGACACACTTTTTTATCTTTCTATAAAATTCATTTTAAGCCCCTCCCATATTACCTCATTTCCGTCTTTTATCCTGTATATCGGTGCGCTTCTGTCCCCGACATAAAAATTAGCCGTTCTGAATCCACCCGTGTAAGCATCGGGATAGTATATTTCAACAAACATCGGATTGACCGCCTGTAATATCCTGCTGACCTGCGAATGAGAAAGATATTTCCATTCAACTCCCAGCTTCACTTTGCTGCTTATCCTGTCCCTTAACATCTCTCCCCTTGCGTTTCTTCCCGATAATTCGCTGTCAAGGTCTGACTTATCCCATGTTATCGCACTCGGAACAGGCATATCGCTGCCACCTATCTTAAATACCGACATTCCTCTCCCCTCTTTCTCATATTATCACGCTTCTCCCTTTCATCATGCTCTCTCTGTTTATCCCCTCTATCACTTTCTTTATTATCTTCTCTTCACCTATCTTTACAGTTATCTCTGTATTGCCGCCTCTCATATTTCCTATACTTTCCGCTAATCTCTCCGCTATCATCTCAATACCGGTATTGTCCCTTTCAAGCGGTATAACAGCCTCTCTCCCCATTTCGCCTATCATACTTATCATAGGGGAATCAACTATCCCACCTCCTGCAAGCGCAGGTATCTTAGGTATATTAAATCCTATAGTTCCTCCGCCAATATCACCGATCTTCGGCAGAACCACCTTAAATCCGTTTATCCTCTCTATCATCATATTTAAAATATTAATGAAACTCTGACAATTGTTTTTAAACATATCTGCCATACTCTTAAAAGCCCCCGCAAGATCTCCGCCGAATGTCCCTTTCATATATCCCACAAGACCTCTTATTGAATTAATGATCGCATTTACAGCCTCCGCCGCAATTTTTGCGCATAAAAGAAGATTATTCCCTATTTCTTCTATTGCCGCCGCCAGCAAAGGGGCGATACCGTTTATCACATTTTCGGCATAAGGAGCGATATATCTTTCAAAGAGCATACTCACCGTTTCTGCCAATTCACCTATCATCACTATCCCGTTATTTATAACAGGCTGTAAATACACCTCAAAAAACTCTTTCCACTTTTCTCCCATTCTCTGAAGTACAGGTGCAATATACTCATTATAAGCATTCAGAAGAGCTGCAAGTATTCTGCTAAGACCGTTTTCTATATTTTCAAATGACGGTCTGACATATATCTCATAACATTCAAGCATTTTTTCCATGCTTGCCGTCACAGTATTTTTTATCCCCTCCGTCACCGATTCGATAGGTATAAGCGTATTTACTATAGCAAGTTTTATTCCCTCGCTGTTTTCCGATATCACGTTAGTTATCGTCTTTAACGTATCATCTGCGATCTTCCCCGCAAGGTCGGCAAGACCCAGAAGAGCATTTCCGAATATCCCGAATATGTTCGCTGCGATATTGCTCGCAATATCATTATCAAAGGCACTGAAAATATCGGCTATCACCGCAGAAAGTTCCCCGAAACGATATATTATACCGTTTGCGCTTTCAAGTATGCCCTTTATCCTCTCCCTTATGTAATCGGCATTACGGCTTAAATATTTATCTATCCCGTCAATAAACGTCTTTCCGATAACTCCCGCTATATAAGCAGCGCTTCCGGCTATTTTTCCGAAGCTTAATATAACATTGTCATACAGTTCTTTAAGCTGCCCCAATATATCATCATTTAAAAATATATTTTTAAGCGACTTCTTTATACCGTCAACTCCATTGAAAACATTTGAGAGTTCGGCTCCTCCGCTTCCAATATCGAATCCTATCTCAAATAACTTTTTTATCCTTTCAAATTCCTTAGCTATCATATCGGCTATTTCTTTCAGCTTGTCTTTAAGCCACTGTGCCTCCGCAAGAGCTTTTTCATTCACCTTTTTTACAGACGGTTTCTTTGCCGCCGTACTTTCTGCCGCATTTTTTTCGCTCTCACTCTTGCTTTCATTGATCTTCAGAATATTTATCTCATCAAATCCCGCAAGTGCCCTCTTTATTTTTTCAACCCCTTTTTTTGCGGCACTTGCTGCCGTATCGACATTCTTTTTTATATTCTCACCGCTGTTTTCATCACTGCCTGTATTTATCTTAAAACTCTCACCGAATATCATTCTCACAAGCACATCGGCAAGGTCTATCGCATATCTTATCTTCTGACATACTTCATCTATCGGTGTAAGCAGCGGTGTTATCATATCTCCGATAAGCCCCATAGCCGAGCCTGCAATGCCGCTTATATCATTTTTTACCGTTTCAAGTTCTTCTCTCGGCATCACATCCGTTATTGACGATATGCTCTCCCTTGCCTTTTTTCCGCTTTTTATTATCTCATCAAGGCTTTCCTTAATAAATCCGAGCTGCCTTTTTGCTTTCTTTATATCCTCATCTATATCCCTCATTCACTCACCCCTTTCGGCTTTTCTCTTTTTGGCTCTCTCTCCGTATTCGGCAATTCTTTTTTTCATTATCCTCCAGTCGCTGCCGCTTTCTTTTTCAAAAAATTCGGGAAAAGCCGTATATATATCCGGATATTTATCGGGTCTGTTCATAGCATAGGCATTCAGATAACCTCCTCTGTACATCATCAGAGAGAAAAGCCTCCGCTCTTCTCTCCGGTAATTTTCTTCAGCCTTTATCCTGTCGCATATTTCCCCTACCGTCAAATCCCAAAAATTTTCAATACATATACCGTTTTCGATACATTGTCTGTATAATTCCTCGAGCCTTTCACCTGTCAGCCTGCCTTTACTTTCGCTTTCGACCTCTCCTTTCCTTTCTCCTCTCTGAAAAAACCGCTTATTTTCATTATCTCCGTTACCGTTTCTATAAGTCCCGTATAATCGCCGCCGTTTTCCACATATTCATCATATATATCATAAACATCTTTCATCTTCATATCATCGTGATATTTCTGTAAACTTCCTCTCAGTATAATAAGCATTTCCTCTATAGACGGAAGTTTCCCCTCATCTGTTTTCATCAGCACTTCAAATATCGAATATCCGAGTCTTGCCTCGGTATCTATTATGCTTTGTGCCGTTAATCTCAGCTTGTACTCTTTTTCTCCTGCTTTGAATAAATAATATTTCATATTTTCACCCCTTTCAGCTTGCCACATTCCATGCAAGGTCTGTCTGCAAAGCAAATGAAGCCGTAAATGTCACCACAGCCCCGACACTCACACTGTCCACTTTAACGCTCACATACGCATCGAAACTGCAATATGTTTCATCGGGATATTCCACCTTGAAGCTCACAAGCGTTTCATTTTCCTCAAAGCCTTTAAGCACCTTGAAAGAAGAATCGACCGAACTTGTATCGTATAAAAACTTGAACTGAAGATCCCCCATATCCTTTAATCCGTTTATGTATTTCTTATAACCGTCTGTAAGCGTCGTTACCTCTACCTTCTCCACATCTCCGCCCATTTCGGGAACTTCCGTCAGAAGTGCAAGGAAACTGTAGCTTTCTCCGCTTGTTTTATAGTATAATTTTGTATTTTTTGATAATATACCTGCCATATTTTTTCCTCCTTTATTTAAAGACTGCTGTATATCCTGCCGTCTGCATTATTAAGTATTCCTTTGTATCTTGTTATTTTCAGGTTAAGTTCCTTGTCCGTATCAAACATATCCTGACAGAAACTCCTTATAAATCCCATTTCCGTCATCTTCTCATCGACACTTTCAAGAAGAGCTTCGACCGTTCCCTTGTTTCTTATCTCCACCTGTATCTCTATCTCCGTCAGTACACCGCCGCCGCATATACCGCTGTCATTCCTTTTTTTCTCAAAATAGCTTATCACGGGCATTTTGTTGAATCTCTGCGGAAATCCGAAATACACCGCCGCACCCTCTATCTCACTTAATTTTGAGTATATATCCTTTCTTATCTGCATTATGTTATTCACACACCCTTTCAAGAAGAATACTGCAATGACCTCGTCTTTCGCCTTTTCCCGTCACTGTGTATATATCTTCCCCTATTATCACAAACTCCCCCTCTTTTATATCCCTATCCTGCGTAAAACCTATCATAGATACACTTATATCTTTTCCGTACTCATTTATCTCAACATCGCTGTAGCTGCTTCTCATATTTTTGTAAGGCTGCACATTCATTTTGATCTTTCTGCCGTTTTCCGAGGGCATTTCTCTTACAGTTCCCTCATCATCACATATTTCGGTACGCTCTCTTACTTCAACTTCCCGAAGATCTCTTTCATATAATCTCATAGACTTGCGATCTTCCCCCTTCTGTATCGCTCCAGCATATCCTTTATATTCTGCGGCATACCCTGTGCAAATACCCTCGTTATCTCCCCTTCCTTGTGGCTCGTTTCCCCCTCTGCCCCAAGTCTGTTATATAAGATAACGCTCATCTGCACTATAACGCTTTCAAATTCCTCACTTACTTCATTAAGTCCGCAGTATAACTTTATATAAGCCTCGGACATATCCATAATTTTTTCAATTATTCCCTCTTCATTTTCATCCGCCCCGACCAGCAGCATAATATCTTCTTTCATTCTTCTGCTCCCTCCTGTAACACCTGCAATATACAAATGTGTAAATATTTCTTATTTACTTATTATTCTCGCAATAGGTATGCACTTATGATCAATATACTTCTTTCTTGCCTCCACACGATTTCCGTCATTTACAAGACACCAGTTGCCGCCGTCCTCAAGTTCCGAATTTTCCGGCGATAAACTCGTCTGATTTACCTTCGTATAGCTTATTCCAAACGGTGCAAGGCATTTTCTCTGTCTTGAATATAACGTATCCCGTCCTCCGTTTGTTTTCGGATCTCTGCTCATCTCGTATTCGACCTTTGCCCCGATATTTTCATATTCGATAGCCCCCTCTCCAAGCACATACGTCGTATATACAGGATCGCTGCCGCTTGTATCTACAGGCATATTGTCATCTATTATCACGCTTCTGCCGTTCCATGTAGCCATAGAGAGATCTCTCTGTATACCGTCTGTATCGGTGTATTTAAGATAATTGAGAAGTGAAAGATTTTCAAGCCTTGTAGCCACACTGCTGTGCATTATCACAAGTGAAAATTTATTCTTGTTATCTCCCGATGCTTTCTGTATAGCCGAATTAAGCGTAGTCGCATCTATATAAGCCGCATCGCCCGTTGGTGAAGCTATACCGTATGTATGCCCGTTCACAAATTCAAGGTTTTTCGTTCCCGTCATAGAGAATATACCCTTTAAAATGCTTAAAAGCACACCCTCATATACATTATCCCAATACTCTGCTACCTGGCTTGCAACATTATCCATAAAGTTGACCCCGCCCGTTATATCGTCTGCAAAGTCATTTTCCACCCATGCATTTGCCCTGCCTATCACCACCACGCCTCTTTCATAGCTTGGTGTTTCTCTTGCCGTTATGTCCGTCTGACCGTCATAGTTAAGTGCCGTATCATCAAGCAGACCGAACATCGGTATAACAGCATATCCCGAGCCGCCCTGACTGCTGAAAGCATTTCTTATCTCTCTGTTTCCTTTAAGCACCTTTGATTTTATAAGTTCATTTTTCTTTACCTGAGGAAGTCTTTCCACATACTTGCCGAAAGCTGCCCCGTTAAAACTTTTTTCCGAAAATTTTGCACTGCTCATATCATATCCCCCTTTTATTCAAGACTTTCCATATATTCGCTGTAAGTCATTTCTTTTTTGCTTCCGCCTTTTCTTGACGGCATATTCTTGTTTTTGAGTATTTCATTTATCCTCTTGTCAATTGATGCATTGAAAGCATTTTCAATATCATCTATGCTCTTTTTACATCTCTGTGCATCATCAAGCGATACTGCGCTTATAAGCTCCCCCGGAAGACCTCTTGCGCTTATTTCCATCATAGCCTCCGAGCGAAGTTCCCTCTTTGTCACTGCTTCTTCTCTTTTTCTGAGTTCTTCTTCTCTTTTCTCTCTTTCAAGCTTTGTCTTTTCTTCCGCACTCATAGTCGCAGCTATCTCGGCATTTTTTATTGCCTCTTCTATTTTTCTCCTGCTTTCCTCCTCCCACTTTTTTCTTTCTTCTTCAAGTCTTTTTTCATATTCAAGTTCTTTTTTCTTTTCCTCTTCCGTCATTTTCTTTATCTCCTTTCGATTTTTTTGACAGTTTAATGACTTATCAGGGTCAAAGCACTTTCCTTTATTGCCTTTTCATCCGTTACACTGCTTAATTTATACAGTATATCCGCCATTTCTTCCTTATTTACAGGCAGATTGTGCGTAAATATTATTTCAATATCCTCATATTTCAGATTATTCGACCAGTTTATCATATTCGTAATTATTTTAAGCCGCTCTCTGATCCCCTTTTCCATGTACCTCTCCTTTATCCCCGTCATCTGTTCAAATCCCAGCAGCTTGTATTTCATAGCTACGCCGCTTGCATTTCCGCTGAAATTCTCATCGGTCATGGCAGGCACAAAGCTGAATTTATGTATATCTCTCTCAATACTTTTCCTCACGCTTTCAAGGCTGTTCTGATCCAGTGAATTTGCAAGCCATTTTGCATCTGTATTATCTCCGGGTGCCTGTAATATCCTCTCTTCTTTCAGCCTTTTTCCGTCACCCTCTTCTATACAGAAACCCTTTAAGAAAAGTATCGCCTGCACGAATCTCTCCACATCGTTTATCCTGTCCGACTGCAATATATTGTAAGCATCTATCAGGCTTATCACCTGTTCAAAATCTCCCTGCTCTTCCTCGTTATTGAGATATTCTATCATCGGTACATCGCAGAAATATATCCTGTTTTCTTCCGCAAGTATTTTCTTTCTGTCAAAAATATTATTGCATAAATATTTGTAATGCCTCTCCTTTGTATATGATGGTTTCAGCGGCATAGTTACTATCCGTCGTAACACCATATTTGCCATCCTTAAGCCCAACCATGCCAGCCTTCACCTGAAGGGGGGTTGAAGCATTAGTTGTGAAACCATTGCCGTTGT
>JAFUUG010000564.1 GCA_017483905.1 Bacillota bacterium | reverse complement strand
TCTTCCAATTATAGAATTTTTAGTGTATAATAAGTTTGTCATAAGAGGTCGCTTCCTTTCTGTTATTTTTTTCAAACTTATTATATCACAGGAAGCACTCTTATGCTTTATTTATTTCAGAAAATCTGTAAAGTGGTGTAATGATATAGAAAAAGCACTTTTTTATTACAAAAAAGCAGGTTCGACAGAAAACATAAAGAATCTGCTTATAAAAAATGCTCGTAAGCATCCGGGGATAGGACACTATATAGAAACTAAGGACTATTATCTTTCTGTCCCGAAAGAAGAGATCATAAAGATACCCGTGCTCACAGCAGGAGTAAGTATGCTTTACGATCTTATTCTGCAGCCGGAAAGATCGGACGAATATTACAATGAACTCATAAAATTTGAAAGCAATAATGAAAACGCAAAGGATAAAAGAAAAGAAGCAAGGACATGGATCGCATATTTGGACATTTTTTTGCCTCATAAGGGAACAAAAGATATTTTACAGACAATAAAAAATATATTTGCATCGGTAAAAAACGGAGATATAGTTCTTCCGGAAATTTCACAAACAGATAATTTGCCTTCGATAATGAACGGCGGGCTTGATTTTAGCGAATGGTCAAGATCCGATATACAGATAGCAAAATTTATTAAAGAGCCTCTTGAAACTATCCTCGGAAAAGGCGGGAAAGGCTTAGTTACCATTGCACTTGCCGAAAGCGGATTTGAAAAAGGAACGATGAGTCCTTATGAGGTGATAACAAAATGCAGTGACGGATATGAGAGTGCTGCACACGGAGGAAGGATAGAGATATGCTTTGCCGCTGCAGGCGTAATGGTCAGGCAGCACATTACAGAAGGACAATTCTCTTCGGCAAAAAGGGTTTATCAAAGTTTTAAAAACAGGGCACTCGAAGAAAAAGCCGATTATCTTTTTCAAAACATGGAGGCTTTTGAAACTTGGCTCGCATTATACGAAAATGACAGTGAAAAGATAAAGAAATATATAGATGATATGCCAAATGCTCAATCATCATTCTGTAGTTTTGATAGGTTCCGTTCCATGATAAATATCAGATGTTTGATAGCCGAGAACAGATTGATCGAAGCCGCCGATCTTTCTCTTTTCCTTACGGGATATTTTGAAAAATACGAAAGACATTTTTTATGGTTGGAAAACGAAATCCTAAAGTCTGTTATATTTTACAGAATGAATGTCGAACAATACAAAACCCATATGAAGAATGCCATAAAAAAGGCAGAAGAATACCATTTTGTTCGGCTTATATCTTTAGAGGGAAATGCTGTTTTGCAAATATTGAGGGAAATGAAAAAGGATGGCAGCTTTGATGATATATCGCCTAATTATGTGGATATGGTCTTATCCGAAACATCCAAGGTGGCATATACATATCCCGATTATCTTAAATATTATCCCCAAAAAGAAATAAATCTGACAAAAAGGGAAAAAGAGATAATCTCAATGCTTTGCAGCGGTATGAGTATGAATGAGATATGCGAAAATTGCGGCATAAGCATGAACGGATTAAAGAAGCATAATTCAAATATATACCGTAAATTGGGAGCATCAAATAGAGCCGAAGCCGAAAGAAATGCCAGAGCATACGGTATTATATTCTGAAATGTGTGCGTGTAAAAAACTTGTTGATTTGCTCTTAATCATCGGACTGATCGACATTGCAAAAGCAAAATGCGAGGAGGAATATTGTGTGAAAAAAATGAAATTTGCAAGAAAAATCACTGTCTTGTCTATATTTTTAATTTCTGCATTTTTTATAACATCGGTTTATGCAGCAAATATAAGCGAAAGAGATCTAAAGAAAATATCGTCTATCGTAAGCGAGAATTGGTCTGATGATTATATAGGCTATATGTCGCTTACGGTAGGCAGCAACGTATTGGAAACGGACGGAGATGAAGTGGAGCTTGATGCTGCCCCTGTTATAAAAGACGGTACACTTATGATCCCGATAAGAGCAGTTGTTGAAGAAAGTGGCGGAACTATTGAATATAGTAATGGTATAGTCACCATAGAAGAAAGCGGCACCAAAATAGAGATGAGTGCGCAGTCTTCTGCTTACACAAAAAACGATGAGGAAAAGGAGTTTACGCAGTCACCTTATGTATCCGGAGGAAGAACTTATGTTCCTCTCAGAAACGTGACCGAAGACCTTGGTTTTGAGGTCAACTGGGAAAGCAGCACGAAGACAGTTACTTTAACAAGGGATTTTCAGACTATGAGAGTCATTGCATCCGGTAATATAGATACATCTAAATACGACACAAAGGAAATACTGGAGCTTCCCGGAAATGTTTATGTTCTGCAGTTTGAAAGCATAGATTCCGCAAAGGAGTGTTGTTCGGAGCTTGAAGCAGATAAAAATGTTGCTTTTGCAGAGGCAGAC
>JAFUUG010000563.1 GCA_017483905.1 Bacillota bacterium | reverse complement strand
TCGGCTTTGATGCGGCAAGCAAACTGCCTATCCTGAATAACAAGCCGAAAGAACTTTTTATCACCGTTGACGGGCAGGAAACCCCTGTCGAGGCGATAAACATAAACGGCAGCAATTATGTGCCGATTCGCAGTATTGCCTACGCAACGGGAACTTTTGATGTGGAGTATGTTGACGGGAAAGTTGTTGTAACGACAACAGCAAACAAGTGAAATAAACGATAAAAAACAGCTAATTTGCTTGACTTTTACGGTCTTTAGAGTGATTAATATAAGTGCAAAAAAATGAAAGGAGATTTTTTGTATGAGGGTAAAAATCATCAATCCAACAATAGATGTAAAACCGAAGAAGATACGGGTTTGCGCTTATTGCCGAGTTTCCACAGACAGCTTATCACAGTATGAGTCGCTTGAAAACCAGACTGAAAGCTACAAAAGGCTTATAACATCAAATCCCGAATATTCCTTTGTAAAAATCTATCATGACAGAGGTGTATCGGGAGCAAAGGAAAAACGCAGCGGCTTTCAAGAGATGCTCTCCGATGCAAAGGCGGGAAAGTTTGACCTTATCATAACAAAGTCAATATCACGCTTTGCACGAAATACGATTCTCGTACTCAAATATGTGCGGGAACTTAAGGCAATGGGCATAGGTGTAATATTTGAAGAACATAATATAAACACACTAAACGAGGACGGGGAGTTGATGCTTTCCGTCCTCGCTTCATTGGCGGAAGAAGAACTGAAAAGCATGAGTGACAACATAAAATGGACTATCAAGAAACGATACAAGGAAGGCATTGCTCATATAGACACTTCTCGGTTCTTGGGATATGACAAAGACAAATACGGACACCTTATCGTAAACCGAGAGCAAGCCAAAATCGTAAAAAAGATATACGATATGTACTTAGACGGTATCGGAACATCCACCATAGCACTAAAATTGAATAGAATGCGAATACCGACAGTCTGTGGCGGCAAATGGCACGCTACAACAATAGCAAGTATTTTGAAAAATGAGAAGTACAAAGGTGACTGCCGTTTGCAGAAGTATTATAATGCGGAGATTGGAAAGCAAACAAGGAACAACGGCGAAGTACAAAGCTATTACATCGAAGATGACCACGAGCCTATCATTTCAAAGGAAAATTGGGCGAAAGTGCAGGAAATGCTCAAAGACCGTAAAACAAGACGGAAAATGAGTGATGATACCTCAAAATACCAAAACCGCTATCCGCTGTCAGGAATGCTGATATGTCCGCATTGCGGCTCTACATTAAGGAGACGACAAGTGCATAACAAACGTATCGAATGGTGGTGCAGCAAAAGTATGAGAGAAGGTGTCAGAGTCTGCAAAGGAGTACACGTCAGAGATGAAGATGCAATGGCTCAAAACATCACAGAGCCGACAGTTGTAAAGGAGAGAATCGTAAATGGCAAGAAGTGTTACAGTTATACCCGCAAAGACGAATTCGACTTCGAGCGGGAAAAAATTGAAACCGAAAAAGATAAGAATGGCGGCGTATTGCCGCGTATCAACCGACAACGAAGAACAATTATTAAGCTATGAGAATCAGCTCAGATACTACCAAAATTTCATAGAAAACAATCCGCTTTACGAAGTTGTCGGGATATACGCAGACGAAGGAATAAGTGCTACCAACACACGAAAACGTGATGAATTTAACAGAATGATTGCTGATTGCCGTGCGAAGAAAATAGACCGCATAATTACAAAATCCATTTCGAGATTTGCGAGAAATACTCTTGACTGCCTTAATTATGTGAGGGAACTGAAAGCACTCGGAATCGGCGTGACCTTTGAAAAAGAGAACCTAGATACCCTCGATTCCAAGGGCGAAGTCCTTCTGACGATTC
>JAFUUG010000562.1 GCA_017483905.1 Bacillota bacterium | reverse complement strand
TACCCTACACTTATGGTAGCGGATATTCTTCTCTATCAGACAGACCTTGTTCCCGTAGGAGAAGACCAGAGACAACACTTAGAGCTTACAAGAGATGTAGCTGAAAGATTCAACAATATTTACGGCGATGTATTCAAAGTACCCGATGCCTATATTGCAAAAACAGGTGCAAGAATAATGGGACTTCAGAATCCGGAAAAGAAAATGAGTAAATCCGAAAGCGATAATGAAAACAACGTCATCTATATAATGGATGAGCTTAATCTTATCGCAAATAAAATAAAACGCAGTGTAACAGATTCCGATAACTGCGTAAAAGCCGCTCCCGAAAAGCCCGGAATAACAAATCTTTTGAACATCTATTCCTGTATAACGGGAAAAACAATCGAAGATTGTGAAAAAGAATTTGAAGGCAGCGGTTACGGAGATTTCAAAAAAACAGTAGCCGAGGCAGTAGTTGAAGAGATCCGCCCTATACAAGAGAAATACAAAGAACTTGCATCCGATAAGGCATATATCGACAGCGTTATCAAAAACGGTGCCGAGCGTGCTGCAAAGATAGCCTATAAAACTCTTCGCAAGGTAAGACGTAAGGTAGGATTTCCGGATATACTCTGATTTTTGTATATTTTTACCAATAAATATCTTAAAATCAGCTTTTAAATTTTAATCATTATGAATAATTGTATCATTAATTTTACAATTTTAAAAAAAACACAGTTTTTCACACCTTTTAAACAAAAATTTTTTAATTGACATATCGCTGATAAAAGGGTATTATATCAATATAGAGATTTTACATAATTTCTATTGATCAGTTTAGTTTATATATCAAAAGGAGGAAATGAAAATGAAATCAATAAAAGTAAGTCTTAATTCGATCGATAAAGTAAAAGAATTTGTAAACATTATCAATACATTTGATGGTGACTTCGATTTAGTATCAGATAGATATACAGTAGATGCAAAATCAATAATGGGTATATTCAGCCTTGATTTAAGCAAAGAGCTTACTCTCAATATCCACGATAATGTTAAGAACACTACTGTAGAATCAAAACTTTCGGACTTTAAAATTTGATTATCAAAAAAATTGCTTCCCATTCGGGAAGCAATTTTTTATTTTTAACTTTCATATTTATACGACTTTTCCTCATCAGTATCCTTTTCATCGGCATTTTCTGCCGCATTATTATCTGTTACCTTAATTTCTTCTTTATTTTCTTCTTTGATACCCTTATTTTCGAGTATCTCCATGAATTCCTCACCTGTGATCGTCTCTCTTGTTATCAGATATTCGGCGATCCTTTCAAGGTCTTCCTTATTTTCACTTATTATCTCTTTAGCTTTTTTGTGACACTCAACGATTATCTTATTGACTTCCATATCTATCTCGTAAGCCGTTTTATCTGAACATATAAGCGAACGTCTTCCGTCAAGGTATCTGTCGCTTATGGATTCAAGAGCTGTCATATCGAATTTTTCATTCATACCATAGAGAGTTACCATATTTCTTGCAATAGCCGTCGCCTTTTCTATATCATTTGATTCCCCGTTCGTCATAGTATCGAATTCAACTTCT
>JAFUUG010000561.1 GCA_017483905.1 Bacillota bacterium | reverse complement strand
TGAATATTTTAACGCAATATCTAAAATAGCGGTAGATATTATGCCGATACTTCCTTATCTGATATTCTGGGCTGTAAGCAAGAAATGGGGATACAGGTTTTTGGGTGCATTATGGGGTGGTGAAATTATAAACGGAATATTAAAGCTCACCGTATGTGCATACAGACCATGGATAAGGGATGCAAGAATAGAACCTGCGGGCGATTCAAAAGTAGCAGCGACGGGGTATTCCTTCCCGAGCGGTCATACTATGTGTGCAACGGCTACTTACGGAACAACGGCTGTATGGCAGTATAAAAAAAGAAACTGGCTTGCGGTATTGAGCGTTATACTTATATTATTGACGGGCTTTTCGAGGAATTTTCTCGGAGTACATACACCGCAGGACGTAATTGTAGGCTTTATCGAAACATCATTTATTATTTTTATGGTTGGATTTATCCGGAAAAAAATATCGGGAAATGAAAAGCTTGCCGATATACTTACTTTATGCGGCGTACTTGCGGTAATAGCTACATTGATATATATACAGGTAAAATCATATCCTATGGACTATGCAGACGGTGTACTTTTAGTCGATCCGCAGGTGATGATGAATGATACATTCAAAGGTGCGGGCGGATTTTTGGGATTAATGATCGGAAGCTATATTGAAAGGCATTATGTGAAATACGATGTTCCCGAAAATTTTAAGCATCTGCCCTTGTTTGCCTGTGTGGGAACGACTTTGATATATATATGGAATACGTGGTTTTACGGTATTACATTAAAAGTCTGGTTTGGTGCACATTGGGGCGGCTTTATGTCCGGTTTTCTCATAGTGGTATTTGCTGTTGTCCTTTATCCGCTGCTGATAATGAAGAGCGCAAGAAACAGCGATAAATGATAAAATTCGGTTATAAATAAGGGTCAGTGATATAGGGAGATAACTTCATGAAGAATAAAACTGTAAATAAAATAATATTGTTATTTATTGTTACGTTTTTAATTATAATTGCCTGTATGGGACTCAGTATAATTAATAATAATATCTACAACAGTGAAGTTCATCAGAAGACGCTTTCGGGGGAAAAAATTTTTGAAGAAAGTGCAGAAGATGATGTTTCCGTAGCTGCTGCTGCAAGAAGCAGTACATGGGGAAAAGTTTTTGATTTTAATAATGAGGGACTTACAGATAATAATTATCAGGCATACACTTATGATATTACGGTCAAAAACAATACAGATGATGAAGTATCAAACTTCTCATTTAAATTTACATTTAATCGGAATGTATATCTGTCATCTGCATGGAACGGCTCACTGGAGATACATCAGAATGTTAAGACGAATGAAATTGTTGACACCGTTTCGGATCTTCGTGAATTTGTTCCGGATGATTATATGCTAAAGACTGTAAATGTTGACGGAGAATCGCTTATTACTATGAATGCGGGAGATTATTTCATTTATACTCCAAGCTCGTCAATGAATGCGATGGAGATTCCGATAAAACCTTCCGAAGCTACTACACCGGGAATTATTTTATATGTGCCTGTCGGAGAAGATATAGAAGATTCGGTTATGGAGCTTGAATATATACTCCGAAGATCATTGACAAATGAATTGTTATTCCGTGTATCTCTGGCAGGAGCTGTGATATGGCTGGCGGCTCTGATAATATGTGCGATAACGTCGGCACAAATAAAAAAATACAAAGAGAGATACGAAAGGGATAATGTGATCATCAGTGAATCTATCGAAACATTTACGGGATTTATTGATGCAAAGGATCCTTATACAAACGGTCATTCAAAACGTGTTGCAATATACATAAGGCAGATCGCAAAAGAATTCGGATATAATAATGACGAGCTTAATCGTATATATTATGTTGCACTTCTTCACGACTGCGGAAAGATCGGTATACCGGATAATATTCTCAGAAAGCCCGAGGGATTAAGTGATGAGGAATACGAAATAATGAAATCCCATACGATAGTGGGCAGTGAGATACTGAGCCACTTCAAAAGCTTGAAAAATGTGGGAGAGGGCGCAAGATACCATCATGAAAGATATGACGGAAAAGGTTATCCCGATGGTAAGGCCGGAGAGGAGATACCTTTCATAGCACGAATGATATGTGTTGCAGATGCATTTGATGCAATGAATACAAATCGTGTTTACAGGAAAAAACTCACAAAAGAGGATATTATAAATGAGATAGAGAAAGAAAAGGGATATCATTTTGATCCGAAAGTAGCAGATGTAATGCTGAAACTATTGAAAAACGGCAAAATATCTATGGACAGATAAAGTTATAGAAAAACGATATAAAAAATCGTTTAATATAAAAATTTGAGAAAAGGGGAAAAACAATGAAGAGAAAATTAATTGTATTTACGGCAGCTATGATCATGGCAATTTCTACGGCAGGATGCAGCGCTCCGCCGCAGCAGCAGAGTACAACGCAGCAGAATAATCAGC
>JAFUUG010000560.1 GCA_017483905.1 Bacillota bacterium | reverse complement strand
TTGATATATAATGGGGCAAAAAGAACATTTGATTTTGTATCTTCATTTCTTGCAAGCATTGTATTATTATTGCCGATTCTTACGATAGCACTTATTATTATGATAATCGACAAGGGAAATCCGTTCTATAAGCAGCAGCGTGTAGGCAAAGACGGAAAGCCGATATACATATATAAGTTCAGAAGTATGAAAAAGGGTGCGGATAACCTCAAAGAAATGCTTACTCCGGAACAGCTTGAAAAATATTATAAGGAATATAAACTTGATGATGATCCAAGGCTTATCGGATATAAAAAAGAGGGCGATGGCAACAAGTGTTTTGGGGCAAAGATAAGAAGTATGTCCATAGATGAACTGCCTCAAATTTTTTTTAATATTTGTATCAAAGGTGATATGTCCGTTATAGGTCCTCGTCCTATACTCGAATCGGAAATCGATGAGAACTATACTCCTGCACAAAAAAGAAAACTTCTGTCGGTCAAGCCGGGTCTTACGGGATATTGGCAGGCTTACGCAAGAAATAACGTGGGATATAAAGATGGCAAAAGACAGGAAATGGAATTATATTATATAGATAATCAGTCCGTATGGCTTGATATAAAGATATTATTTAAAACAGTGCAAACTGTACTTTGCAGAAATGGTGCAAAATAAAAATTAAGAAATACTACAAATGTGGTAAACAGTATGTAAACCCGAGAATAGAAGTTTTTTGTTCTCGGGTATATATTTTTATAATAAATTCATATAGAGGAGGACTTAATATGTCGGCATCTGTAGCTAAGCGTAACGATCATCTTGATTTTTGGAAATTTATTGCTGCTATTGGAGTTATTCTCGTACACATTCCTTTTCCGGGTGCAGCAGGACCGAACTTTGCTTCTATTGGGCTTTGGGGTACGATTTATTTTTTCCTGATAAGCGGATATGCCTGTTACGGTGATAAGGAGAAGATGGGTGGCAAGATCATAAAACGATCAAAGCGAAATGCTAAAATTACATTTATAATTGTAGCTATATATATTGTATTTACAATCGTTCGCAAGTATATATGGGAGCGTGATGTTTTTCCCGAATTTATGCAAAATTTTGCGGATCCCGTTCTTTATATTCGTATGATTTTTCTCGGAGATTTTGAATTGTTCCGTGCCGATGCACTTTGGTATATGGTGGCACTTCTTTACAATTATATTATTTTCTATCTGATTGTGAAATATGTTCCGATAAAAGTTGTTTATATTATGCTTATTCCATTCCTCATACTTAGAATCGGAATGGAAACATATGTTAATTCCTTTAATGGAAGCTGGCATCTTACTGCTAACACTATTGTAGGCGGCACACCGATAATGCTTATGGGTTATGCTATTGCTGCAAACAAGGAAAAAATTCAAAAGCTGTCTGTTCGTAAATTAATTGCTGCAACTATCGTGACTGTGATTATCATGCTTATAACAGTCAATTTCAAGGTCGGAACGATAGATATTTCTCAGCCATTTAAGATCTTGACAGCTACCCTGATATTTCTTTTGGCAATGAGAACACCGCAATTATCTTACGGTAAGACGATCGCCAAGCTTGGAAGAGAGGATTCTTTGTATATATATCTGATACATTACTTATTTATTGCAATCATAGAACATTATAAATCATCAATGCCGTTATCCGAAACAGCTGTGGCATGGATATCACCTTTAATAGTCATCGCTGTTACTATTATTGCGGCTCGAATAATTACACTTATCTCAAAACGTATCGATCATAAATCTGCAAAGTGATAAAGAAAAAACAATCAAATAACAACAAAAAACTCCTCATCATTATGATGGGGAGTTTTTTGTTGTTATACCGATATGCAAAAACATTTGCACATTCGGTATAAATTATATTATTTTGATACGCAAAGGGTTATTTTTTCGCCGTTTATTGACCATTCTTTGCTGTAGCCGTCGGTATTACTGCTTTCGATGATGTTATCTGCAAGGACATCTGTCTTTATTTTATCGGCATTATCTGTAAATATTTTTGCAAGTTTTTCGTTTCCGCTGTATGATACGGTTATTCTGTCAAGGACTTCAAAATCGGCTTCCTTACGCATTGTCTGAATCTTGCTTATAAGTTCACGCACAAAACCTTCTTCGATAAGTTCAGGAGTGAGGTTTGTATCTATAACAACTGTTGTAGTCTTGTCGCTTTCTGCTACAAAACCCTCTTTCTTTGCTGTTTCTATGAGAAGATCTTCTTCCGGAAGTTCAATAGCTGTGCTGTCTACCTCGAATTTTATTGCACCGTTTGTCTTTAATTCGTTCATAAGTGCTGTGCCGTCCGAACTTTTGAGGTAATTTCCGATAGCAGGAACGAGTTTTCCGTACTTTCTGCCGAGAGTTTTAAGCTGTGGTTTGAATGTATAGGATGTAAATTCAGCAACATCTGAAATAAATTCGACTGACTTTATATTAAGCTCGTCAAGAATAATGTCATAGTATGCTTTATCAAGAGATGTTTCTGCTTTCACATACATTTTTCCGATAGGTTGTCTGTTCTTTATATTTGCGGTGTTTCTTGCTGCACGACCTGCAACTACTATAGAGAGAACGAGATCCATGTTTCTTTCAAGCTCACTGTCGATATATGCTTCATCGGCTACAGGGAAGTCGCATAAATGCACACTGTCCGGAGCGTCTTTATAGATGTTCTTAACGAGGTTAAGATAAATGCTCTCTGACCTAAAAGGTACGAACGGTGC
>JAFUUG010000559.1 GCA_017483905.1 Bacillota bacterium | reverse complement strand
TTGCGTCATCTTTACTTTATATTCAAATACACGTTCATTTCCGTATTCGGTAAAGTTTGTAAGCTGATCTCTTGTTGACTGAAAATCGCTTTCAACTCTTATTCTGTCTGTCGAAGTGTTTGTATATATCTTCATTGTGACGTAATCGTTCTTATCAACGGAATTTTCGCTTGTTACGACACTTCTTATCTTAGGATTTGTATCCAGTATGCTTAAAATACTTCCGGTATAATATGCACCGTTATCTTCATTGTAGCCTGTTGAATCTCCAGCATATATGCTTATGGGTGTATTTTCGCTTGCGTTTGTCAGGGACGGAGTATAAGAGATAGTGAATATCTTTTTTCCGTCACCGTAATCTGCACTGCTGTAGCTTTCGTTTATCACATTGCCCGTAAGAGTATCTACAAGCTTGATCCTTTCTGCCGCATCGGTCGTAATAACGCTTGCGGTCACTGTTTCGCCGTCTATGACTACATTTGAACTGAACATTGTAGTTATTACTTTAGCGGAGTCGGTCGTTGATACATAGACCGATTTTGTTTCGCTGTCCCAGCTTACCGATGCACCGAGAGATTCTGCAAGCATTACAACGGGCATTCTTGTTCTGCCGTTTACTTCATCTGAAGATGTATCATAAGCTTTTGCTTCGCCATTTACATATATGTAATTTTCATTTAAAGTATGCACGACAGTTCTGCCGTTTTTTAAAAGACACATTTGTTTTGTTTCTTTATCCCATGTTACTTCCGCTCCCATTGCTTCTGCGATATCACGAAAAGGAAGCATTACTCTTGAATTTTTTATTTCGGGTGCAGCTCTGCCGAAATCTACGGGAGAACCGTTTAAGTAAACCGTGACTTCGGCTGCCTGTGCACAAAGAGTAAATAAAAGGGAGAAAACAGTAATAAGAAGAATATATAATATTTTTTTCAAATTTATTCTCCTCTCTTTATATCATACACCGTATTTTTCTCTGTATTCAAGCATTTTATCAAGATACTGTGCTCCGTCTATACTTCCGTCTTTTATACATTCGATTATATCAAGGATAGTTACGATAGGATGAACAGTAATGCCAAAATCTTCTTTTATTTCCTGTATAGCGGAAATATCATTTTTTCCCTTTTCCATACGGTCAACGGAAATGATGACACATGATATATCAATATTTGCTGCGTTTTTCAATATAGGGAGAGTTTCTCTGATAGCTGTACCTGCAGTGATAACATCTTCTATTATGGCTACCTTATCGCCGTCTTTCAGTTTATGTCCCACAAGGACTCCGCCCTCACCGTGATCTTTCGCTTCTTTGCGGTTAAAGCAGTAGTTAAGGTCTTTGCCATATTTCGTGTATGATGCAATGGCAACGGAAACCGCAAGAGGTATGCCCTTATAGGCAGGTCCGAAAAGAACATCCGCATCAACATTATGCTCTTTCATACATTCGGCATAAAATTCGCCAAGCTTTGCGATATGTTCTCCTGTTTTATAATTACCGGTGTTGATGAAATACGGTGTGTTTCTTCCCGACTTTGTAACAAAATCTCCGAAAGTAAGAACACCCGATTCGCACATAAATTTTATGAAATCTTTTTTATAGCTCATTTATAAAACCTCTTTTCTTTTAATATTTTAAAAACATGGGCATTGAACAGACCCACCAGCTATTTAAAATGGCTTGAACTTAAATTTTTTATTTATACTCTCTTATTATAATTATATAAGAAAATACTAAATAAAACAAGGATTTTTATAAAATTTTAATAATTGAATAAATTATAGCGTTTTTACACAGTGCCTTAACAGATGAAAAACTCTAAGACACTGTATTTTATATTTGTTCAATTATGTAAGTCTTGCCTTTTTTGGTTAAATCAAAGTACCCCGTAACAACAAGTCGCTCTATTACCTTATCTTTCGACAGATTGGCTGCAAGTATATCCACAGCTTTATCGCTTAATACGATCTCACTTTCAAATGTAGATGTTGCCATATTAATTTCTTCTATTCTCTGATTCCTTTTTGGTAATAAAAAGGCTATGAAAATTTCTGTTTTTCATAGCCGCATTTTTCATATACTTACGTCAACATGATCTGCTGTCACAATATTGGGAGCGGAAGTATCCACAGCCTCGATCAATTCCTGAGCCTGTGCCTCAAAGCCCTCTATATTTCTTTTCATGGTGCTTATTGCAAGCTGCTGAGCAACATCCATGTTTGAAAGAGACATATAAGTATTCACTACATACATATTAAGATCCATTTTATTTCCTCCTCTCAGCGTCTATACTCATTTTTATAATTTTATTGTATCACAGTACAAAAGCAATTACAATGGTTAATTTTTATTTTTTGTTTTTTGTATCATCTATATCATCTGTTTTTATTCTGAATATGCCGTAATTTCCAAGTTCAAGCTCGGGATCGTCGAATATGAATGTTATATCCAGATATCCCTCTTTTTCATAGCTTGAAAATACAGATGGATAGACGGTCTTTTTGTTTTCCGTATAAAAATCGGAAGAAAAGATGAAATCATCAAGCCTGTTTGCGGAATATGACTGTATGTACCTCTTCATTTCCTTTGCAAGTTTCTTATCATCGCAGAGTATTTCAAAATCATCCGTATCGGCGAGTATCTCGGATATTTTTTCCGTATCGTAAAAATCCGTAAGAGAACATCTTGTTCCTCTGTTCATATCTATATTTGAGGTAAATCTTATCCGTATCGGCTCGGTGGAATCGCCTGTATAGCAATCACCCTCATACACTACCGATAATATATCATCAAATTCCATAACGCTTACAGGTGCTATATCCGTATCTGTATTATCGTCG
Source organism: Bacillota bacterium (assembly GCA_017483905.1). GTDB lineage: Bacteria > Bacillota > Clostridia > Lachnospirales > CAG-274 > RGIG4831. Next base: position 2,871 of record JAFUUG010000559.1, on the reverse strand, counting down.
CTTTTGAGTTCGTACTTGTCGATAAAAACAACGGCATCTTCTTCAATTATCGAATTTGCTCTGTTCCTTATTTTTTTATCTTTTATGGTTTCTTCCGAAATAACGGGATATTTGACTGATATGCCTTTATCCTTATATTTACCGAGTTCATATTTTACATTTGAAATTTCTTTTTCATCATCTTTGCTTTCATCTTCTGATGTTTCTTCCGATGTTTCTTTTGATGTTTCTTCCGTTGTTTCTTCTGATGTTTCTTCTATAGCTTCGGCGGTCGTTTCTTCCGCCTGACTCTGAACTTGTGTCTTGTTGTCATTTTCCACAGGCTTATTTGTATCGGTACAGCCCGACGATAATATTATCATTAATGATGCGGCAGCTAAAGCAATACTTTTCTTCATTTTTTTCTCCTCCTTGTATCCCTTATCAACAATAGTATAATATATCTTGTCAAAAAAATAAAGTGATTTATAAAAATTCAATATTACTGTAATTTTTTGATATTATTTTACGAACGAAATTTCTTTTGTTACATTCAGAAATATTGTAAAATATTTCCAGAGGTGATGATTATGAAATCAAATTTCATTATAAGAAAAATAGTTTTATTATCAATGGTCTTAATATTTGCAAATATCTTTGCATCTACCGCAAGTTCCGAAGAAATATACAATGTATATGCCCTTGAAGAAGAATTTTTCGATACAGAGGTCATACACAGTTATCCATGCTATATGCCCTATGGTATATCTGATGAAAAAAAAGCGGAAATTTTGTTCAAAACTCTTTTCAATGACCCCCATAATGTGATAAACTATATACCAAAGGATACGAAATTGCTGGGGATAAGTCTGAATGATGACGAATTAATTATAAACGCAAGTCCCGAAATAAAAAAATACGGCGGTTCATTCTATGAGCGAAAACTCATAAGGCAGATACTTTATACGGCATTTGAACTTGACAGCGTAAATTATGTCACTCTTCTGATAGACGGAAAAACAGACTATCTTCCGCAAGGCAGCCTTATAGAAAAAATAAGCAGAGAAGAAATGCGGAGGGAATATACCAATGAAGGAGTTATTATTTGCAACGAGGAACAAGAATAAAGCAAGAGAAATACAGGAAATCTTCGGCGAGGGGTTCAAAGTGCTTTCTCTTGATGATGCAGGGATAGATACGGAAATAATTGAGGACGGAAAGACATTTGAGGAAAACTCCATGAAGAAAGCGGAGGAGATAATGAAAGTAAGCGGAAAAGTCGTTCTTGCCGACGATTCGGGGCTTGAGATAGACTACCTTAATAAAGCTCCGGGAGTATATTCTGCAAGATACCTCGGAGAAGATACATCTTATGATATAAAAAATGCTAAGATACTTGAAAAACTTGAAGGTATAGAGGACAAGGACAGAACAGCACGCTTTGTTTGTGTTGTTTCAGCTGCATTTCCCGATGGAAGAAAATATTCGGTGAGAGGAACGATAGAGGGCATTATTGCGCATGAAATAAAGGGCGAAAACGGATTCGGATATGACCCTATATTCTATGTACCGGAATATTCAATGACGACTGCCGAAATGAGTCCACAGATTAAAAATGAGATAAGCCACAGAGGGAAAGCAATTCGTGCAATGAAAGAGAAACTTTCGGAGGCAGGCGAATTATGAAAATACTTGTTTTAAGCGATACTCACGGTTTGCTCGACAATGCTTACAAAATAACAGATAAGATAAAAACGGAGATATATGCCATCATACATCTCGGAGATTATGACAGAGATGCCGATACTCTAAGGTTTAAATATCCCGATTTGAAAGTTTTCTCCGTAGCCGGAAACTGCGATTATTCGGACTATGATAATACGGAGCGGATAATAAATTTAGGCGGAGTAAAAATATTTATGACCCATGGGCATACATATCATGTAAATTCCGGTGTAATGCGTCTTGCATATGCCGCTATGGAAAAGGAAGCGGATATTGCCCTTTACGGACATACCCACAGTGCGTTTATATCAAGAGAAGACGGTATTCTTATAATGAATCCCGGAAGCATTTCTTCACCGAGAGGAACAAATATATGTTCTTACGGAATACTTGATATAGAAGACGGCTTTGCAGATGCAAAGATAATGGGGATATACGATAATGGCATAAGAGAAATGAAAGTTGAAGAGTAAAAGATATTATGCCCGTCGGCGGAAATTTTCTTTAGACGGGCATATTTTGCATTTATTTGGTGAAATAGTACACTGCTCCAACAATGAACGATGTAGCGACACCATATAATATCACAGGTCCTGCGATAGTGAATATTTTTGCACCTACGCCGAGGATATAGCCCTCTTTCTTAAATTCCACCGCAGGTGCAGTAACTGAATTTGAAAAACCCGTTATCGGCACTACCGAACCTGCTCCCGCAAATTTTCCTATCTTACTGTAAATGCCGAGTCCCGTCATCAATGATGCGGCAAATATCAGCACCGCCGAGGTATAAAAACTCACTTCATCTTGTGAAAATCCCATTGCCTTGAATCTGCCGTTTATCCATTGACCTATGCAGCAGATTATACCGCCTACGATAAAAGCCTTTATACAGTCCGTAAAGAGCGTACTGTTCGGAGATACGTCTTCTACTAATTTTTGATATTCCTGTTTTGTTTTGCTATCCTGTTTCATATTATCCCTCCCGAAAGATTCTTTTCATTGACTTTACCCACAAGCACTTTTGAAAAAGTGACTGATCCTAAATTTTATTTGCGGCTGTGCCTTAGTTTTATATGTTTTTACTGTGTATAAAATCCGGGTACGAACGAATACAACACCGACCCCATTAATTTTCCTACCGCAAGCGCAAGCAAAAAAAATTTCATA
>JAFUUG010000558.1 GCA_017483905.1 Bacillota bacterium | reverse complement strand
CTGTCTGTCTGTCGAATTATACAGAAGTTTCATAGGCTTGTCAAGTCCTTTCTTGCAATTTTTCGCATAAATTTTATACAAAATTTTAAGGTTGTTTTTATAGATTTTCATAACCTTTTATATTATACCACAAAACACCGTTAGTTGTCCGTTAGTTTTGAAAATTTCTTAAAAAATTTTATACACAAATTTCAAATCGCTATGCCTTTCGCATATCATAATTATTGTATCATAATTTACAGTATTTTTCAATAAAATTTTTTTGTAATTTGATGAATTATTTTGTTTTTGCGGAGTATTCGAGTGGTATTATTTAACATTTAACTTTAATAAAAAACATTGATTTTAAGCCTTGTTTGGTGTATAATAATTGTGAAAGAGGAATTTTTCAAAATTTTATAAGTTAGGATTTTATGCTATGGAACAGGATATTTCAAAATACACAGCAAAGGACACCGTTTTCCGAGATTTATTCAGCGACAAAGAATATGTTGCACAGCTCTATGCGGCTTTGCATAACGGCGAAAATGTATCGGTTGAAGATATACAGGTCATTACTTTGGAAGAGATCGTAATGGCTTCTCTGTATAATGATGTCGGCTTTATGATAAACGGCAAAATAATAATCCTCGTTGAGTGCCAAAGCACTTGGACAGAAAATATTATCATTCGCCTGCTTATGTATCTTGCGGAAACTTATTACAGATACTACCGCAAAACAGAACAATCATTATACAGCACAAAAAAGGTTGATTTCCCGAAACCTGAATTGTATGTGATATATGTCGGTAAAGAGAAGATAAACAAGGAATATATTTCTCTTTCCGACAGTTTCTTAAACGGCGAGGAATGTGACTTAGGTATCAAAGTAAAGGTAATTACAGACGGCAAAAAAGGCGATATTATAAGCCAATATGTGCGCTTTACTCGAATTTTTAATGAGCAAGTGCAAAAACACGACAGAACAAGAAAAGCCGTATCCGAAACAATAAGGATATGCACAGACGAAAATGTCCTTAAAAACTATATGAAAGAGCGTGAAAGCGAGGTGGCAAGTATTATGCTTAATATGTTTGATGTGGAAAGGGAGCTTGAAATCTTTATTAAGACCGAAAACAGAGAAGCAGAGAAAAAAGGCGAAGCTCGTGGCGAACACACAAAAGCTATTGCTGTTGCAAAGGATATGCTTAAAGACGGATTCAGTATTGATACAGTTGCTAAATACAGTAAATTGTCCGTTGATGAAGTATCTGCATTAAAGGGAAATATTTTGCAACCTGTCTAAAATTATAAAATCGAGGTGGCAAGTATTATGCTTAATATGTTTGATGTGGAAAGGAAGCTTGAAATTTTTATTAAGACCGAAAACAGAGAAGCAGAGAATAAAGGCAGAGCAAAGGGCAAACACGAAAATGCTACTGCTGTTGCAAAGGATATGCTTAAAGACGGATTCAGTATTGATATGGTTGCTAAATACAGTAAATTGTCCGTTGATGAAGTATCTGCCTTAGCAAACGGAAAAACTTTACAGCTTGTCTGATCGTCATTTACCCCCTTATCAAAACACCTATATTCTTGAATTTGTAACAAAATTCTTGAATATAGGTGTTTTTTCTTTTCATACAATATAATTTCTGTATTCTTCCTCAAATTCCGCTACCGCATTATCGACTTCTTTCTCGTAGCAGCTATCACATTTATCACGCAAGTATCTGAATATGTTTACAAGTTCCTTGTACTCTTTTTCTGTCATTTTCATAGTGATCCACCTTTTAACCTTTCTGAAATAGTATTTTCGACTTTTTAACGCAAAATCGGCTATTTTTTTCGTGGTTACGGTGTGTAAATAAAGACGCCCATATCAAACAGTATGACGGAACTCTACACTATGCAGACTTATCTTCAAAGGGAAGATTTAGCTGAAAGAGGTTTATCG
>JAFUUG010000557.1 GCA_017483905.1 Bacillota bacterium | reverse complement strand
ATGTATCCGCATTTTTATATATGCAGATAATAGCAAGGTTGTTTTCATCATTAAATAATGCAGACAAAAAAGGGAAAGGAAGTGAAAGAATGAAGTTATCAAGATACGAACAAGAAACGATTATACTTTTCAATGCCGATGAGAGCAATGCCGAAATATATACCGCCGATAAGACAGTTATGAAAAGGCTCGACCACCTTTGCAATAAATATCCCGATATTTATAAAATCAAAAAAGAGGACAGCATTTCAAAGACCTATTCTGTACCAAAATCATACATCAGTTATCGCAAGCCGAGAACATTATCGGCAGAGCATAGAGAATTAGCAAGGCAAAGAATGAAAAAGATAAATGCACGATAGATAACGAACAAAATCGCAAAAAAGGAGAATTACTCAAAGAGTAAAACTCCATTTTTTTTGAAGATATATCAAGCAGTTTTTATATCTCAGTTATTCTTGCGATATATCCTCGTCAGTTACGGTAATTTCTCCGTTCTCGTTTTCAAACTGCTGTATTTTTTGCTTTATGAGCGTTTCTATCATATTTGTCATTGAGCGATTCTCATTTTCGGCAATCTTCTTTATTTTTGCGTGGTCAACCAAATTTAATCGAAGTGTGAATTGAGATTTTATAACAGCCATACTAACACCTCACTTTCGATATTATGATACCACTTAGGTATATATATGTATGCAATCATATTGACACCACATAGACACCTTGATATAATTATCGTAAAGGAGGTGCTGCTATGATAGAATCGTATACTATTAGCTTTTTCGGGCATAGGAGAATTGATAACACAATAGAATTTGAAAAAAGACTTGAAAAAATTTTGATTGATATTGTTCTCAAAAAAGAATATGTAGAATTTTTGATAGGGCGTGACGGTGATTTTGATATAATAACCTCGTCGGTCATAAAAAGGGTTATCCGAAATTATGGGCATAATAATACAGCGTTTGTCCTTGTCCTGCCGTATAATAAGGCAGAATTTTTCAAAAATGAGCATAGTTTTCTTAATTACTACGACGAAGTGGAAATATGCTCCGAATCGGCAAAAGCACATTATAAAGCTGCATTTCAAATACGGAACAGAAATATGGTAGATCGTTCAGACCTTATTGTGTGCTGTATTCAGCATAACTATGGCGGTGCTTATAAAACAATCGAGTATGCAATGAAAAAGGATAAGGAGATAATAAACTTGGCTGATATTCACACATAATGGCAAGGCAAAAAATAATAACACAAATAAATATCTAACTAACGCAATTTGCATACAAAAAGGTTGATACAGATTTATTCCATATCAACCTTTTTTGCTTATGTGAGTATTAAATTATTTCTGTTGAATCTCACCATCAAATTTGCGAGCCTTTTCAAGTATCAAAGCAGAATCATTTGCTGTTATAATTTTATCGCCGTCCATATCTATGATAGATATATAATCAGCATACTTGTCTTTTATCGGTAATACAGATTTATACCCTGAAACAACATATTCAAAAACAATAGCTGCATCGGTAGCTGTTACCTTGCCGTTGCCGTCTGCGTCACCTACATTGTAAAAAGCTGTCCATTTTGCGTAAAGCTCCGTATCAGCTGTTATCGGTGCTGTAAAGTCGAATTTATTATTACAGTTTGCATCGGTAAACCAACCGCCGAATATATAGCCCTCTATTTCGGGGTTTTGCGGTTCGGAAACAAAACTGCCGTATCCGATATTTTGACTATTGATATTGACCGTCTGACCGTTGCCGTTAAATGAAACTGTGCAGTAATATGTAGGTATAGCGACTTCTTCGCTTTGGGCGGTTTGATCCCCGACTATAAGAACAGCATAAATGTTTCTTCCCGAAGCACTCTTTGGAACTTTAAACGAAGTGTCGGTGTCGGAAGTTCCCGTATATAAAAGATCGTTGCCTGCATACCATTCGTAATGATAATCACCGGCAAGGTAAGATTCCATAGCCGAATCGCTTTTTTCTGATATATCCTCGGCAACAGAAGCGCAAACATAATCATCTAATTTTATCGTTCCATCGACCTCAAACACACTGTTATCCGTATCGTATTTAAGTCCTCCATACGTCAAACGAGGGAATGTATAGGTGAGATATGCTGTTTTGATGCTGCTTTTTGCATTGTCAAGCATTGCAAGTTCGCCGTTTATATAATATTTTGTATCATCCGAATAGTAATATTCATCACCGTTTATTGATAAATGTACCGTAATTTCGTATGCCTTGTTTGCTTCAAAGGTGTTTGTTGTATCATAGCTTGAAGTCAAAACGGTACTGTAATCGTTCAATGTAACGGTCTCGCCGTTTACTGTATATGAGTAATTCTGCACTGTGTTTACGGGAGTTGCCCCTATTGTTGGTGCGGTTACTTCTTTTCTGACTTCTTTTACATACCAAGTTGCATATAAAACCGTATATTCGGAAATTTCTATTTCTTCGCCTGCATCGTGCAGTTCGCCGTTTATTCGCCACTTATAAAAGCTTGTGTTCGTTGGAGCTGTAAAGGTGCATTCCGGGAGAACATAATCGGCGCTTCGGTCGGCTAATACATTTTTCATTGTTCCACTGCCGCCATTAGGATTGAAAGATACGGTATATCCTTTTCGTTCAATGGTTACTTCATTTGCGGGTATTGTTTCGGAAGTGGAATAAAGCGTGCCGTCGGTAATTCTGTAACTTTCGGGATATGTTACGGTACAATTTTTAAATTCCAATGTCGAAGCCTGATCACCTCCTAAAGCAGCAGTATATTTGGTAAAGTAGGGTATTTTGATGGTTACATCCGAATTATCGATGCAAAGCGAAGCCGCATTATTCAAAATGCCGTAGCGGTACGCATTAATATCCATACTCATATCTTTTATGGTTACAGAAACATCTCCCGAATAATCATATATACATAAACCGCTTCCCCTTCCCGATTTAAGCGTGAGTTTTCCCGCACCCTTTATTGTGGTCGCTGCACTCAGGCTAATACAGGTGTCATTAGAACTCAATTCCGAATCTGAAATAACATTTACAGTAAGATCCGGTACTGACGAATCTATAACTTCCGAATATTTATAACTGTAATTACCGTTGATATATAAGGTGTTTGTATTGCTGTCATAGCTGAATACACCATTTCCCAAAATATCGTTTTTATTTAATTCGCTTACGGGCTTGCCCGCAATATCTATATCGTATTTTTTGATTCCTCGATAGAAACCCCTTTTGCCTTTGTTACGCCGTCACTTTCAAATATTGATGTTGTAACAACTGCATTTACGGGATTTTTCACAACAGCTTCCTGCACAGTTATGCCGCCGCCAAAGTCAACTATGCCGTTCTCCGCATATATATTGGCATCGTATATTTCAAGCGAAGCGGTGCCGTTGCCCGTCATAGATGAAGTCAGCCTAATATCTTTGAGAGAGAGTTTCCTTTT
>JAFUUG010000556.1 GCA_017483905.1 Bacillota bacterium | reverse complement strand
TGCGTTGCGTTGCGTTGCGTTGCGTTGCGGTGCGCAATTATCTCTCATCTGCATGACCTTGTCAACCCCTTTTTATAATTTTTATGTATAATTTTTTCGTAATATACATCAATAGTATTTTACCACATTTTTTCTACTCTTACAAGTGATTTTATTATATTTTTTTACAAAAATCGTCAGAATATCCGTATTTAACGTTGCTTTTCGGTAATTTTCGACTTTTGCTTTTTTTCGCTCTATCGTTCTTGATGCTATTGCAAAATATTATTTGCATATTCGCATTTTGCAATCTTACTTATACGAATATTGGCTTAATATCCGTGTTATTTATACCAACATTGCAAGATCGCAAGTTTGCAAACGCTCCCGCATTACTGCAATGTTCATTAGATGTTATACACAATCAACCGCCAACCTCAAAGGTACATATTTGTCGGATATATGGTGAAAAATAAGTGGATTTATCTGTGGTTTAGAGTTAATATGTTTACAACAAAGGAAAACAAACACCTTTGAAATAACCTAAACCACAGAGGTACATCAAAATGAAAAAAGCAATATTCTTAAACACGAACCAAAACGGTTACGAGCCGGATCAATGCGGCAGAACAATGACGGTCGAAGAGCTTATCAGCTTACTTTCGGAGTTCGAGCCTGACAAGGAAGTATTCTTAAAAAATGACGATGGACACACCTACGGCAACATCAGGGAGAGCGACTTTGCAATCGAGGAGTACGATGATAACGCAGATAGGTTGAATATACTTCAACACGAATATAACAACCTGCTCGAAACCCTCGGATATGCGTGTAACGAAAAGAATATCAAGGCGATAAATAAACAGCTTGATGCGATTTTGGAAGAGATGGATAAAATTCGTAACAGCAGATAAGAAAACAGGCATAAAAGCAATTACCCGAAATGCTTTTATGCCTTATTTTTTGCCTAAAGGAAGCCGTTTATAAGCAAAAACTGCAGAGGCAATTAAGTGGAATTTTTTATGTGTCATATACACAATCAACCGCCAGCCTCAAAGGTACATATTTGTTTGATTTATGGCGAAAAATAAGTGGATATTTCTGCGGTTTAGAGTTAATATGTTCACAACAAAGGAAAACAAACACCTTTGAAATAACCTAAACTACGGAGGTACATCAAAATGAAAAAAGCATTATTCTTAAACACAGACAGAAACGGTTACGATCCTGAACAATGCGGCAGAACGATGACGGTCGGAGAGCTTATCAGCATACTTTCGGATTTCGATTCCGACAGAGAGATATTCTTAAGAAACGATAACGGCTACACCTACGGCAGCATTGTTGAGAGCGACTTCGTAAGCGGGAAGTACGATAGTGAAGATGTAATCATTGATGAGGACTGGTGAAAACAAACGGGCATCGGCAAAAGTCGGTGTCCGAAATTTTTTACAAAGGAGAATAAGCGAAATGGATAAACTTAAAAAACTTCAATACGAATATAACAAGCTCCACGAAAGGCTTGGATATGTGTATAACGAAAACACCATCAGGGTGATAAACAAGCAGCTTGATGAGATTTGCGAAAAAATGGATAAACTTCTGAACAGCAAACAGGAATAAGCAGAAGTGCTGAAATTCTTTGATAAATATACACAATCAACCGCCAACCCCAAAGGTACATATTTGTCGGATTTATGGCGAAAATAAGTGGATTTATCTGTGGTTTAGAGGTAATATGTTTACAACAAAGGAAAAGAAAAGCCTTTGAAATAACCTAAACCACGGAGGAAAAGAAAATGAAAACTTACGAAAATGGAGCAAGCGTTAAAATTATGCAAGGAAAAACTTATATGACCAAATTCGGAAAAATAAAAGTTATAAGATTAAGCGATGATGACATTACGGTTCTTAAGGATAGTATAATATCGCATATGAGAATACAATTTCTTTACAGCATTCTCACAGTCGACTAATAAATTCCAAACCCGCCACGGAGGTCACGACGGCAGAAGGAGAGATAATCAAAAGCCTTTGAAACAACCTAAATCACGGAGGAAAACATTATGACATTAGAAGAGAAAATAAAATGGCTGAAAAACACGAGTGCGGAGGAATTATTAAAGCTGTATGTCGGATTGGTAAATGATAACCGTTTCGGCAAAAACAGCAAAGACATCGCACTCACGAAAGCGGAAATCTTGAAGCGTATGGAAAAATAAGCGAAAAGTAAGGCATAAAAGCATTTCGGGTAATTGCTTTTATGCCTTGCTTTTTGCCGTTATGGTGTAGTAATTTTTTCAGTAAACATACCTGATATAGTCCTATTTACCCCAAATAAGGAATATATCAAAGTACATCACCTTGAATGGTTATTTGCTTTTCTTGAGCATTTCAATATAAATGTCCTGCTCCTCTTCAGGTACAGCAAGTTTTTCCATTGCGTCTTTTGCCAATATATTATCACTAAACATTATTCTTTTGATACATTCAAGCATCGTTTCTCTTCGTTCATCAAGTCTAACTTTCTCCATAATAGCACACATAGCAGACACTCCTTCCTCGCTATTTTTGAAATATCCCGTTCGCTCGGCTAAAGTTTTATTATACATCTCGCTTGGGTCTTTGCAGTTAAAATCATGCATCAATCTTCCGAGTTCCGTATCATCCTGCATTTTTGATGGTACATAGATTATATGAGCTTCGTCATCAAATAATTTATGATCCAATTCTTTGATGGTTCTGTCAATATGGTATATGGGCTTATTTCCGTGCAGCACATCATCCCTTGTTATAAAGATCATATATGTTTCGGGCAGATCGTTCCACGGTTCACCTTTATCGAGCGTATCTGCATCCATAAGACTTATATTGAATCTTCCTCTTTTAGGTGTTGCTCTCTTTTGGTCGTTTTCAATTTCTATATCGTAAAGATTGCCATTTTCATCAACCGCCCTGATGTCAAGCCTTATGGAACGACCGTGTAAATTATCTATCTCATATTGTGTTTTTACATTGATGACCTTTAGTTTTTTGCCAAGGATAATGCTGAGTACCAATTCGGCACATTCCTTATCCTCAAAAACCTTGCTCATAAATGTATCGTCCATAAGGGAAAATTCCTGTATCAGAGGCTTATATTTTGCCATTAAGCCTTCATCGACATTTGCCATTACATTCACCTGCCTTTGCTTTATTGTACCACAGTTATGCTCTTTTATCAAGCATAACGAAGAATAAAAAGAGGAGATGCCGAAAAAGTTAATAAAACAGGGGATGTTCGCCTATGGTTGATAGTAACCTTTTTATTTTTTGTATACATTTTTATTTTTCATAAATCTTTTTATTTTTTGTGTACTTTTTTATTTTTCGTAAACATTTTTATTTTTCATATACTTTTTTATTTTTACTATGTAATGGGTTCAAAATTTTTTAAGATTGCAGAGATAATCCGAATCATAAAAAAAATAAGGTTTTCGACAGAACATTCAAATACGCTGAAAAGCCTTGATTTTAAGCCTTTTTCTATGCTTTAGTATATAGAGCATTGTATCAAACTTCGTGGGGAGATTTCTATTTTCTTCGCACGGCAATCCGCAATCATTCTGTTAAATTCATCACGTTTCCGTGTGTTGGTAGCACTTATCCCTTCATCTGCATATATCCCGACAAATTCGTAAAGCGGATTATTCTCTATGGAATTTTGGTAGTATCTGAGCTGGTTTTCATAGCTTAATAATTGTTCTTCGTTGTCGGTTGATACGCGGCAATAGGAGAATGTCAAGCTAAGACCAACGATTTTTTAATATTTTTTATTCAAATCTAAATACATCTTCAAAGTTCCATATTATCTCAATTCGATCATCAGAGTAAACAATAACTTTTTTCAAGTATTTTCAATGAGCATTTC
>JAFUUG010000555.1 GCA_017483905.1 Bacillota bacterium | reverse complement strand
TGCTTGTAGCAATATAGTCCCATTTGCCGTAATACTTGTTTTTATCGGCAGCCGTGCGGATAGGAAACTTTGACTTAAAATCGTCAAGTATTGCCTGTTCTTCTGCGGTAAGTACAGAATTTTTTTCAAGAAACGGAAGTATAATTTCCATTTCCGCCTTGTATTCTTCCTTTTCTTCGACGGTCAAATATCCGTTCTTTTCCATATATTTGATATGATCTCTGATATGGTCGGCAATAGAGCCACCGCCTGTTGCTTTGCCGTCCCCAATATCATATCTGCCCGAATAGGTGTATTCCTCGCCGTTTATCATCATTTTGATATAAAAGTCGGTCTTGTCATAATATCCGCCTAATTCAAGCCCCTCGACCTCTCTTTCCGTGTGCTGTTTTTCGTCAATGAATTCAAGGACTGCGTTAGCAAGTGCAAAGGATATTTCGGGGTTTTCTTTGTGGAAAAAGTGTAAAAAATTGCTTTCCGAAAAGAATTCATCCAATGTATGCCCAAAGGAAAATGCAATACTGTCTTCGGGCTTATCCTCTGCCTGTACATTCACAGGCTGTGACGGTGTTTCTTTATTATTTTCGGGCTGTTCCGATATACCCGATATTTCCATTTTTTCTGTCTGTATATAAAACAAAATATTCTCAATGGAAGTGCCGAGTTTATTCAAGTAAAGGTCTGTACCTTTTTTTGTATCGCCCCTTAACTGAAAATTTCCGTCTTCGCCCATAATAATACGCTGATTATTTATTTGCAGATCACGGGCATCAACTGCATAAACAGGTTTTTCGGGTTCGTCTTTGATATAAATTGCCTTGCCTGCCGCAAGTGCAGCCCTTAACTCATCGGCAGGATAGCCGCCGACAACATCAAAGGTAAAACCGTTCTTTTCGGCTGTCTTTTTACCTTTTTCTATTCTTGCCTGCTGTTCTTCCTGTTCGGCTTTTTCGGGGTCTTTGATATAATCAATAAAAAAATTTACCTCATCTGCTATATCTTTTAATCTTCCGTCAAGGATATTGTTTACCCTGCGGAGAGAACCGTAATCACGCTGAAATATCGGCAGGCGTATGACATTTATATCAAATTTGTCATAATTGTTAAGTGTAAGCTGCTTTTCGATCCTGCTTAACAGTTTTGTCTGTTCTGCATTGTACCGATATTTGTCAAACAGCATATCAAACGCCTTTGTCATTATTTCGGCATTGGTCATCTTTGCATTTTCCGAAACATCGGGTGCAGAATATACGGGCATTTCCGTTTCTCTTAAAATAATAGCCGAGAAGTATTTATCAACTACATCTTGTACGGATAAGCCGTTTATATCCTTATCATCACCGATAGCAAGCATTTCGTTTGATGTACAGCTATTAAGAAGTTTATAATATTTATCCTCATCGGTAAGGCTGTTCCAATGCTGCATAAATTCTTTGTGCTTATCATCGGCGTGTTCTTGTATAAGGCTAATATCATCGTCCGTCAAATCGTCAACATAATATTTGATAGTGCCTTCTTCGGAAATATGGGCTACATTCTTATAATCGCCTGTTTCCTTATCTG
>JAFUUG010000046.1 GCA_017483905.1 Bacillota bacterium | reverse complement strand
TATAACTGAAATTTCGGGGATTGGCAGACGAGAAGTAAAAATTGGCTAAAATATATATTTTATGAGAAAATAAAGAGAGCTGTGAAATATGTCTAATAGTTTAACGATTAACAATAAACAATATGAAGAAATAGTCAAATAAAAATTTGATTTTGATAAAATTGTTGAAAAATGTAAAAAATATATTAAAATTTTTGACAAATTTTGTTGATTAGGTTATAATATAAAATATAGTGTTTGCGATAAAAGGATCGATAAATAGTTTTAGCGATGGATATATCTGAAATAATTTAAAAAATTTGTTTTAAAAGACACATTATGTCTATCTCGCATGATATAATATATTTAGCAGATGGGAGGATGATATAGTGAGTGAAATTAAAGGTGATAAAATCCAACGAGTATTGCAGATATATTCAAAATTGTTGGATGGATATGTGATAAACAAATTTGAAGAAGCACAGGTATATGGTGTAAATGAGCGAAGTATTCAGCGTGATATAGATGATATCAGAAATTTTCTCGATGTCGATTCCGAGCGTACAGGAATATTGAATACGGTCGTGTATGATAGGTATGAAAAGGGGTACAGATTAGAGACACTTTATAAAATCAGACTGAAAAACAGCGAGGTATTGGCTTTGTGTAAAATACTGCTTGACAGTCGGGCATTTACGAAGAAAGAAATGGTTGAGATGCTTGATAAACTTATGACCTGCTGTGTACCTAAAAAAAATCAAAAAATTGTGCAGGATCTGATTCGAAATGAAGAATTTCATTATGTGGAACCAAGGCATAGATCTGAATTTATTGATACCATGTGGAATATAGGACAAGCAATTCGGGAGAACAGATATATCGAGATCGATTATTTCAGAGTGAAAGACAAAAAAACGGTTCAGCGCAAAGTCAAGCCTGTGGCAATTATGTTTTCGGAGTATTATTTTTATCTTACGGCATTTATTGATGATGAGGAAGTACGAAAGAATTTTGATGTGCTTAATGATTCTTTTCCGACGATATATCGGATAGATCGTATCAAAAAACTGAATATTCTTGATGAAAGATTTCATATTCCGTACAGCAGCCGATTTGAAGAAGGCGAATTCCGAAAAAGAATACAGTTTATGTATGGAGGTAAAATTCAAACAGTAAAATTTCGTTACAGAGGTATTGACATAGATGCCGTACTGGATAGGCTGCCAACAGCCGAGATACTGGATAAAGATGATGACGGATATGTGGTTTCGGCGGAGGTTTTCGGCAAAGGCATAGATATGTGGCTGAGAAGTCAAGGGGAGAATATAAGTGTTATTACTTAGTAAAAAGGTGAAACTTGAAAATAAAATTGTAACAATATAAAAAATCAAAGAAAAAAGACTCATAAAAATGTGACGAAATGAAAAATTTATTTATAAAGGGGGCGAAGTACATTGGAAAAGAAGAGAAAAAAAGACAAACAAGATGACATACTCAATGCAGGCATAGGGGGAGCATCTTATGAAACCGTGCAAAAATACGGAAATGCGGTAAAAGAGCATTTAGTGGCATATTCCGGTACGGATAATGAAAGGGGAGAACAACTGACTAAAAGCTTAAAAAGTATCTATGAACAAAAAATCAATGACAAATATGCATTTTCCATAAGACAGCAAAAAGCGGGCTGGGCGGCAGAGGTCAAAGATACCGCAAATACAAATGCGGAAAATATCATTTCAGGAAAAGGCATCAAAAAAATCAGGTACGACGATTTACCGAATACATCTGCAAATCACCCTTTATTTGATCATGTTGAAATTGATTCGGAAGGAAATATAATCGCCGGTTCGGGAAGCCAGATGAAGTTTATAGGTGCTTCCGAAAGTGACCCGACAGGTGCAGGGAATGCAGAAAGAGCTTTAAAGAAAATACAAACAAAACATCAAAAATATGCTGACAATGATGTAAAAATAGAAGTGCCAAAAGACGAGTATCAACAAATGATAGATAAAGCAGATGCGGAAATCTCTGCTTTACAGAAACAATTGGGGAAAGTTAATGCTAACGGAAATACGGAAGCAGCGGCTAAAATAGAAAATAAGATAGATAATTTAAATAGGCAAAAAGAGAATCTCAGACCAAGTAAAACGACAAGGAAGGAATCTCTTGAGGCAGTAGACGGCCCAGAAATATCTACAATAAAGAGTGTTGCCGGCATATCGCACAAAGCAGGGATCGAAACAGCGGGAAATGCGGCCATGATAGGAGGAAGTGTTTCGCTTGTCCGAAATATTGTCGATGTATGTAAGGGTGAGATCAGTGCAGATGAAGCTGCTGTAAATGTTGTGAAAGATACAGCTCAGTCTGCTGCGGTCGGATATGGTACAGGTTTTATAGGGTCAGTAATAAAAGGTGCAATGCAAAATTCGGCATCAGAGTATACGATAGCATTGGCAAAAACGAATGTTGCAGGTACAATTGCTGCGGCAACTGTAAGTGTTGCAAAGACTATGGTAAAGTATTTCAGTGGTGAGATCGATGGTACACAATGTCTTGAAGACTTAGGTGAGCAAGGAACAGGAATGATAGCATCGTCAATGTTTGCTGTTGTGGGGCAGGCTGCTATACCGATTCCCGTTCTTGGTGCCGCAGTAGGCAGTATGGTAGGATATGCTCTTTCATCTGCTGCATACGGTACTCTTATGACATCTCTGAAAGAGGCGAAAATAGCAAGAGAAGAGCGTATTGTTATTGAAAAGGCATGCGATGAACATATAAAGATGATTCGTGAGTATCGGGCAGAGATGAATGCCATTATTGAGAAATATTTATCTGATACTCGAGAAACATTTGAAGAATCTTTTTCGGGTATAAAAGATGCATTAGCTATAGGTGATGTAGATTTATTGATTGAAAGTGCAAATAATATTACTGATTCACTTGGCGGCAATAAGCCTTTTGATGATATGGATGATTTTATTAATAAAATGCGGCGGGGAGAAACATTTGCGTTTTGAGGGAGGTATATTTGATGGATAAAATAGAACAAGCAAAACTATACTATTCGTATATGCTGTCAGACGGATGTGTGACAAACAACGAAAAGGAAATATTTGATAAAATATGTAAGGAGATTCATATTGGCAAGAATCAAAAAAAAAGTATAATAGAGGAATGCAGTAAGATTCGAAAAACTATGTCTTGCATTGATCTTCTTAAGAAGAATGCTAAAAGGCCATTTTATTTTTGGGTACATTCCAATACAGATAAAGCAAAAATTTTATGGAATTTGATATGTCTTGGATATGCTGATTCCAATTATTCAAAAGATAAAAAAGAAGTTGTTGATTACATAAGGAAGTATTGGAAAATTTCTGAAAATATTTATAGTGAAATGATTGATATTATTGAAACTTGTTCTGCTCTTGAAAAATATAAAGGGTGGTGTGAGGGATTAAATAATTCAGTCTATAAATCGGAGAAAATCAAGCAAATAGATAAGGATATTAAATATGTTCAGGAAACGATTGTAACTATTATTCAAGAAACCAATTATTAAAGGGAGGAATGTTATATGGCAGTACCGGTTGTAATTGCAGGACTTGCTGTGGGAGCAGGTTTAGTTGGAATAGGAAAAGCAAAGATGGATCAAGATAAAGCAAATGATATTAATAAATCAGCAGAAAATAAAATTAAATCTGCAAAAAAAATGATCAATAAAAATCGTAAAAACTGCGGAAAGGCTATCGAAAACCTTGGTGAAAAGAAGGTAGCTGTTCTTAATGAAAGCATAAAACCTTTTATAGATGAATTTGAAAAATTGGGACATTTTGAATTAAGGGAGTCAAATGGATTAAATGAATTAAATAAGATGATATTGGATAAAAAGTCCTTTTCGGATTTAAAAGATTTACAATGTATGGCAACATCATTAGCCAGCGGAATGGCATGTGGTGCAATGGCAGGTGCATTTACTGGCTTTGGAGCATATAGCGCAGCAGGTGCATTGGCAACTGCATCGACAGGTACAGCAATATCTGCATTGGGCGGTGCGGCTGCTACTAATGCAACACTGGCATTCTTTGGTGGAGGATCGTTGGCAGCAGGTGGACTTGGAATTGCGGGAGGTACTGCGGTGTTAGGCGGTTTGGTAGCGGGACCTGCGTTAGCTGTTCTTGGATTTGTTGCAGGTGCCAAAGCATCAGAAAATCTTGAGGATGCCAGGTCTAATAAGGCAAAGGCTAAAAAATTCGCAGAAGAAATGAAAGCAGCAGCTGATTTATGCAAAGGTATAAGAAGGCGTTCCGATATGTTTAACAATTTTTTGATAAGGCTTCAGGCTGTCTTCGATCCATTAGTATATCAGATGAAGGAAATAATAAAGAATAAGGGAACTGACTTCGAAATGTTTTCTGATGAGGAAAAGAAGGTAGTAGCTTCGGCGATGTCTCTTGCAGGTGCTATAAAGGCAGTATTAGATACGCCGATACTCAATAAGGACGGAAATCTTACAGAAGAATCAGGGTTAATTATTGAAAATACACGGAAGGAAGTTGAGGCTATTATTGCATGATCTTTGTATGTGATAAATGCGGTATTTGCTGTAAACACATAGGACAAGTACCGCAACTGAAACAATTTGATTCGGGAGATGGGAAATGTATTCATCTTACCGAGGATAATCTGTGTGATATTTATTCGGACAGACCTGATATTTGCAATGTAGATAAAACGTACGAGTTATTATTTAAAGAAAAAATGGCGAAAGAAGAATATATCAAATTAAATATTAAAATCTGCAATGAACTGAAAAATAAATACGGCACATGAAAGAGATAAACGAAACAACAGAACAACGATAAATAATTGATAAGTATAACAAATAAAAAAGAGACTATGAAAAATAATTTTTTGGTCTCTTTTTTTATTTAAAAAAATATAAAAATTTTCGACAATGACAATTCGTGTCTATTTGATATGCTAAAATTATTATATAAAGAAAATCAAAATATAATATTGATGCGCTGTAGAAAGCAATCCATAATACTGCTATAGATGGAGAGGTTTCGATGGTGAATCAGTATAAAGAGAAAATTTTGGGAGGGATCGGATATGAAAGATTTAACACCGGATTTTATCAGTTTTTTTCTGCCGTTTTGTAAACCGTCTTGTTCGAGGTGTCCTTACAGGCTTGGTTACATACAAACATTTATAGATATTTGTCCTATGTGCAAGCCCGAAAAATATTATTCGGATTCTATTGATGAAGAGGAATAGACGGAGAAACGGAATAAAGCAAATAAAATATAAACGAAGGGAATGAGTAATATGGAGATCGGAAATGATATAAAATTTTGGGTGGAAGATGGTGTACTTACTTTTATATCTTCAGATACTAAAGAAGATATAAAAAATGTAAAGATACCGAAGGAAGTAACGAGCATCGGAGAAAATGCGTTCTATGGCTGTAAAAATATGACAGGCATTGAGATACCAGAAAGTGTGAAAAGTATCGGGGATAATGCTTTTTCGGGGTGTGAGAGCCTGATAAGCGTAGATATCCCCGATAGTGTGCTCAGTATGGGGGAATGTGTATTTTCAGGATGCGAAAAACTGGAAAGAGTAAGGATACCTGCCAAAATAACAAACATAGAATACTCTGCTTTTGAATGGTGCAAAAGTCTGAGGGAAATAGAACTGCCCGAAGGACTGAAAAGTATTGGGGATAATGCCTTTTTTGGGTGCGAGAGCCTTACAAATATAAAATTGCCAAAGAGCATTACGGATATCGGGTTTGGTGCATTTGAATTTTGTGAAAGTCTGAAAAGCATAGAACTGCCCGAGGGATTGGCAGATATCGGCTGGAGCGCTTTAAACTGGGGGAAGATGTTATTGAGTATAGAGCAAAATTGTGTCGGAGATATGGCATTTAATGATTGCAGCAGCTTGACGGAAGTAAACAGATATATAGACTACAAAACATACAAAAAGTGCTTTAACGGAAGCAATATCCCTATTTATGATAATATACCACTTGAAGAAATAGATGATGAGAGAGAAAAGCAGCTGTGTGTGAAAGCTTTTGTCCGCAGAGGAGATTTTGAATACAGTAACGATATAAAGGGAGAGTATGAGAGATACATAAAATCACACAGGAAAGAATTGTATGATACGGCGGTAAATGACAGACCGCTTCTTAGATATATGCTTGATAACAAGATGGTACCGCTTGAGGATATAGAGCTTATACTGAGTAAAACCGATGATTCGGCTGTAAGGCGGAGATACTTGAGTACAGCAATACATGATCACCTGATAATAAAGTATAAAATCGATCTGCAAGGGGTGGATAACTATGAGCAAATATAAATTTATTATCGAAGGAAAGGGTAAATATCTTGAATTATGCTCAATTGATAAGGAATACAAGTTCTTTTATACCCTTGAAACAAAAGATATTTCATCGGATACTGCCGAAAAATTGCTCGAAGAAATGTATTTACTTGTATTTGAAATAAGGTTCGGAATCAATATTTCTCGCAGTACCGGAAATAAAAAAAGAAATGCCGATGAGATTTGCCGTTATATAAGTGAACGGGAATCTGTAATGGCTTCCGATGGCTTCGGTGAAAAATATAATGATGTGCCTGCATATAAAAACATAGCTTTTCCGCATTGGTATACTTCTGTAAAGTTTGTTTCGGATGATATTGTTGATACTATAAAAACAGCAGATAAAATCTTGGGAAAATATAATCCCGACAGCGATACAAAACTTATTAATTTTGATATCAATTATTTAGAGGTACCCAAAGCAATAAAAAAGGACGGATATGCCGATATGAAACGGAGTCCGAAATTTATTTCATGGTTTGATACAGACCCGAGAACACTTCTTGCAAACTATATGCTGTGTAAAGATATAAGCAAGTATATCGAAAGTATACAATACGGAAAATATATCGCTAAAGACGGACATGTTTCTTATCAGATATACACTGCTTATAAAAATATTAAAGTTATTCAGCCTGAAAAAGACAATTGGTTTTATTTTAAAATTAAAGCGGATTCCTTTTCGCATTTGACAGCCGAAAGGCATAAAAATGCGGAATTTATCTATCCTCACAAGATATGCAATAAGCACTCTCAGATGATAGAGAGGGGAATAGCTCATATAATTGATTATGATGTGGTGGGGTTTGATCTTGTTCCTGTATATTATCCCGATATGACAGGAAATATTTTGTGTTATCAT
This sequence comes from Bacillota bacterium, assembly GCA_017483905.1. Classification (GTDB taxonomy): domain Bacteria; phylum Bacillota; class Clostridia; order Lachnospirales; family CAG-274; genus RGIG4831. The sequence continues at coordinate 1,700 of JAFUUG010000046.1, read as the reverse complement.
GCTAAAAACAAAGTATTTGTCATAACAAAAGAAAGAGGAAAAGAGGAGCGTTTCTTTGAATATGTGCAGGATATGTCGTATGACGGGTTTAAACTGAAAAAAGCAGAGAAGCACATATATTTTTATAAAGAACTTATTGTTCGCTCGAACTCGGTTTTTGATAACTGGAACAAAAAATACAGAGAATTTAAAAGCAAAATCGAGATAGGGAGAGATCTCGGTCATTTTGTGAAACCGACAGAGAATGATGCGAATGATACATTATTTGATTATCTTGACAAATTTGATAAGATCGCATTTGATAATATTAATGATTTTCAGGCTTTCAAAGGGCTTTCTCTCTCCGATGAATTAAAACAGATATTGAGCATGACGGCAAAAGAATATATGACTGAAAAACCTCAGCAATGGCCGAATTTTGCTATACTCGGTGCGCCGGGTGTCGGAAAGACTACACTTGCAAATGCTTTGAAAAAGTATTTTAACAGTTTGTCGGATATCGGTTCAAAAAAGAGTTCGAAAGATATAGAGGCTTTGTCAGCTTCAAGCCTTAAAGGAAAATTTGTCGGGCATACAAAAAATACTGTCGGAAGTCTTGTTCTCGACTGTTCCAACAGAAAAGATGTATTCTTTATAGATGAGGCTTATGAAATTTTTGATGATTCTTTCGGACGTGAAGCTGTTAATATTCTGCTTCCTCTCCTTTCGGGAGATACGGCTAAAATAGATGTTGATATTTCGTATGATAAAGATAAGTCATATCATATAGATCTCAATAAGCCGTTTCAAGAAGGAGAGGTCAGATGCGGAGGATATGGTGTGCCGCCTATCTGGCTTGCAGGCTATTCATCAAAAATGCGGAAAATGCTTTCGGCAAATCCGGGGCTGTACCGCCGGATGGTAATACTGGAACTGCCGACTCCTACGGCAAAAGAACTTTTTGAATCCCTTATAAATAATAAGAGTGATGAGTTTAAATCTTTTTACAAGGAACACGAAAAAACCATAAAAAATTATTTTAATTGGGGCACAAGACCCGAATATGTGGAATATTTCGCAAATTATGCAGGTGTTGAAAAATTGCACAAAAGGGTAGCTGCGGCTGATTTTATCAATAACAGCGGTCATAGTTTTTCTGTTGGCTGTGATTTTTCGGATTCAGAATATAACAATGAAAATAATGATAAAGAAAAATTGGAAGCAGTCGATATAGAGGATATAATAGACGATCTCAAGGCAGAGATCAGGAAACAGTACAGAGCTGTTATATCTGCTTCATCAGCGAATTTTTTAGAGGTAAGTACGGATATAGATATAAATTTAGGTGATGTAAAAGGCTGCGGCGGCGCAAAAAAATATCTGGAGATCGTTGCCGATATGCTTGTGAATACAAAGAAATACAGCGACAAGGGGATAACTCTCCCAAAAGGCTTATTGATGAAAGGATTTCCGGGTACAGGTAAAACATATATTGCAAAGGCAACTGCCGGAGAGGTACAAAAAAGACTGGAAGAAAAAAATTCGGATCAAAAAATAGGTTTTATATCTGTTCCTGCAAGCCTTCTTATGACACAAGCACAGGTAAACGAAAGGCAGGACAATAAAAACAGCAGCAGCCGATCCGTAAGCAATATCGAGATACTTTTCGGCATGGCCGAAGACTATGACAAGTGTATAATATTCATAGACGAGATAGATGC
>JAFUUG010000554.1 GCA_017483905.1 Bacillota bacterium | reverse complement strand
TTGCACTTCGTGCCGCCTTGCATAAACGGTGTTCCTCGCAGCTACAAGCCGCTTCTTCGTTGCTTCGACAAGGCTAAAAAATTATTTTTTGAATTAATCAGTATTTCCTCATAACTCCTCTTTAGAATATAATGCCGTATGCTCTGGCATTTCTTTCGGCTTCGGCTCTGTTTGATGCTTCTAATTTGCGGTATATATTTGAGTTATGCTTCTTTAACCCGTTCATACTTATGCCGCAATTTTCGCATATCTCATTCATACTCATGCCGATACAAAGCATTGAAAGTATCTCTTTTTCTCTTTTGGTCAGCTTTATTTCTTTTTGGGGATAATATTTAAGGTAATCGGGATATGTATATGCAATTTTAGCTGTTTCGGATAGTGTAATATCCACATATTCCGATGATATATCATCAAATTCACCGTCTTTTTTCATTTCTTTCAGTATTTGTAAAACAGCGTTTCCCTCCAAGGATATGAGACGAACAAAATGGTATTCTTCCGCCCTTTTTATAGCATTCTTTATATGTGATTTATAGTGTTCATCATTCATTCTGTAAAATATAACAGCCTTTAGGATCTCATTTTCCATCCATAAAAAATGTCGCTCGTATTTTTCAAAATATCCCGTAAGGAAGAGAGAAAGTTCGGCAGCTTCCGATAATCTGTTCTCAGCTATCAAACATCTGATATTTATCATAGAGCGGAATCTGTCAAAACTAAAAAATGATGATCGGGCATCTGTCGCCTTATCAATATATTTCTTTATCTTTTCACTGTTATTTTCGTATAATGCAAGCCAAGTTTCAAAAACCTCCATATTTTGCAAAAGATGATTGGCTTTTTCTTCAAGTACCCTGTTTTTAAAACTTTGATAAACTCTTTTTGCTGAATAGAATTGTCCCTCTACAATGTGCTGCCGAGCCATTACACCTGTAGCCACAAAGCATATCTCTATCCTTCCTCCGTGTGCAGCGCTCTCATATCCATCACTGCATCTTGTTACCACCTCATAGGGACTCATCGTTCCCTTTTCAAATCCGCTTTCGGCAAGTGCAATAGTAACTAAGCCTTTTCCTCCTTTCCCGAGGATAGTTTCTATAGGCTCTTTAATACATTTTGTTATCTGTATATCGGACTTTGACCATTCGCTAAAATCAAGCCCGCCATTCATTATCGAAGGCAAATTATCCGTTTCCGAAACTTCCGGAAGAACTATATCTCCCTTGTTCACCGATGCAAATATATTTTTTATTGTCCTCAAAATACCTTTTGTTCCTTTATGAGGCAAAGAAATATCCAGATATGCAAGCCATGTCCTTGCTTCTTTTCTTTTATCCTTTGCATTTTTGCAATCTCTTTCAAATTTTATTAGTTCATCGTAATATTCGGCTGATCTTTCCGGCTGCAGAATAAGATCATAAAGCATACTTACTGCTGCTGTAAGCACGGGAGTCCTTGTGATTTCTTCTTTCGGAAGAGAAAGATAATAATCTTTTGTTTCTATATAGTGTCCTATACCCGGATGCTTATGAGCATTTTTTATAAGCAGATTTTTTATGTTTTCTGACGAACCTGCTTTTCTATAATAAAAAAGTGCTTTTTCTATATCATTATTCATTTCATAAAAATACGCACCTTTTTTATAATTTTCTTTTATTGTTTCCTCTGTCCAACGCATTTTTTGCTCCCAACAAAAAAATAATTTTACGGCCGGGTGCAAAAAATATTCTCCGTTTTCATTTTGTTTTAACTGCGATGTTCCATCAAAACAGTATTCCATTACTTTCGATATTCTTGAATTGCCTGTTAAATATACCGCCATCTCCTCGCTGAATATTTCATATTGACATACCGAAAGTGCAAATTTTATAAATTCATCCGTCCACTTTGCAATCAATGTAGTGTCCCATAGTCTGAACATATCATTCCATGTATCATCTATTACCTTTTGCGAAAAATGTTTTGTTTCTTTAATATGTTCTGCGTAATAAAATATTGCTATCGGATAACCAAATGTTATCTCGGCTATCTTAGAAGTATCATCTTCGCTAATTGGTATATTTCTTTCCTTAAATATTTGTTCGACCTGCTCTTTTCCAAACATTAGATCGCTTTCCACTATTTTTATAAAAGAAACTTCTAATTCATCACGCATCAAATACTTTGGGAATATCCCCCTTTTAATAATTACGATCTGCTTATCTTTCATACGCAGCAATGTTCTGATATATTCGTAAGATTCCGCAGAATCAACCCACTGAGCATCTTCTATTATTATGTATTTTTGAGTTATCTTTTCTATATCCGGCATATATTCCAATTTACCGTTCAAACACTTTATCATCAAGTATTTTTTTCGTTGATAATAATACTTTACAGCCGCAGATTTTCCGTAGCCTGTTGCAGCCATGATAACAACAGGCAAAAAAGAAGCCTCTGCTTTTTCTAATTTTTCAATAACTTTAGGTACTTTAATATAATTCATTTTATCATTCCTTTTGCTTCTTAGGTATCACTAAAAAACATAAGTTTTGTTTTATACAAATTTTTCGTCCAATTTATATGGCTTGTCGAAATATCAAATTTTTAAAAGCAAGAATTCTATTGCGGTTTAACTGTTTCCTTATATTATATCTTTGTTGCTCAAAATAGTAAATATTTTTTCATAATAAATTTAGGCAGAATTTCAACCTCCTATGCTATTTCGTCTTGCATATAGAGCTTCCTCTACGAAATCGTATACATCATGCAAGATAGCATAATTGTTTTGAAAATCTTCAAAGGAAAAATCGGATTCTGTGCTTGCCTTTGGTTTTTCTTCGGCTTTTGCATTACTATTTTCACTGTCATCTCTTTTTTCTTCACCTGTTTTTTCATCTGTCTTTACATCTTTTGAATCGGAAGATACAGAAGATGATTAGCTATCGGCCGGAGCTGCCGTTTCATTACTTTTTGCACCGCATCCCGATAAAGCTGCCGCAAGAATAACTTCACTTAAGCCCATTGTCAAAAATGTTTCATTTTTTCTCTTATTTTTTGATTTTCGGCAGTGCCACATAATAAATTTTGACATAAGGGTGCCTCTAAAAATCATCGAAATCTGTTAAAACAAAATTTATACACCAATTTTTAGAGTTTGTTGTGAACTTATTATAACCAACTACCCAAGATTGATTTTAACATATTATTTCAATGTTGTATATTGCACTTAGGTGTAATATTCCAATTTTTTAGCTAATCTAACGAGAAATTTTTGGCTTTGTTTTACTGTACCTTGTTGCTAAAATCATATATAATACTATTTTACCTTTAAAATATATCTATAATCCATTTCCTGCCCGTAATGCTTTTGACCATGTCTTTTGTTAATGAATTTATTGTATCACTAAGTCTTTCCACAACATCTTTTAGTGTTTTAAAACATTCATTTTTAAATCCCATTGTGCGAATTGTACTCCATATTTGTTCAATTGGATTCATTTCTGGAGTGTATGGAGGAATGTGTATTATTTTTATATTTTTTGGTATTTTTAGGTTTTTTGATTTGTGGCATGCTGCACAATCACATACCAATAATTTGTTATCTTTGGAATATTCTTCCGATAATTTTTCTAAAAATATGTTTGTACATTCTGTGTTACAATATGGCATAATTGCAAAAAAATTATCCCCTGTTATTGGGTCAACAGCACCAAAGGCATATCGATACTCTCCTATATGATGACAAGGTACACTTGGACGTATTCCCTTTTTACACCAGCAGTTTTTTGGTACGTTGATCCTTCCAAATCCTGCTTCATCTTGAAACATTATTTTTGTGCTTGTTTGTGAATTATCAAACAACTCATTTAGCGCACTTTCCTTAATTTTTTTGAGGAGTCTTGCTCCTCTTTACTTGCACATTTAGGATGCTTTCGTCTTGACAACACCTTACGCCATCCATGTCTGTATAATAATCTATAAACATAATTGTCATGTGTTTTTTTACCTATCTTCTCTTCTATTTCTTTTCGTATTTCTTTTACAGAAATAATATTTCCTTTTTGAGCTTCTTCTTCAAATTTTGACAGAATTTTTTCTTCTGTCTCTTTATCCATATAACTGTGATTCCCTTTATATTTATTTTTTATAAAATCATCTAATCCGTCTTCTTTAAATTTCTTTAAAAGGCGTGTTACATATGACTCACTATAATCTAATTTTTCAATTATTGCTTTATTAGTCATTCCTTCATAACTA
>JAFUUG010000553.1 GCA_017483905.1 Bacillota bacterium | reverse complement strand
TAGAGTTAATATGTTCACAACAAAGAAAAAGAAAAGCCTTTGAAATAACCTAAACCACGGAGGTACATCAAAATGAAAAAAGCATTATTCTTAAACACAAACAGAAACGGTTACGGTCCTGAGCAATGCGGCAGAACGATGACAGTCGGAGAGCTTATCAGCTTGCTTGAGGATTTCGATTCCGACAGAGAGATATTCTTAAGAAACGATAACGGCTACACCTACGGCAGCATTGTTGAAGGTGACTTCATAAGCGGGAAGTACGATGATGAAGATGTAATCATTGACGGGAATTGGTGAAAACAAACTGGCATCAATTTGAATGTTTACCGCAACACAAATACTACCACTTCATAAATCTTGAAAATATATATTCCGCATATTATTTGGCATAGACTCAAACATCATTTTTACAATGATCTCCGCAGATGTTGTGTTATCGTTTAAAAGCCATTCCTTTGTCATACCTACGCAGCCGTAGCAGTATAAACGAATACTATATTTGAGCTGAGCATCGAGAACATCGGTATTCAGCTTTTTTTGTGCCTCATTTTCATAACGCTTTACAAAATATTCAAGCATATACTGCCACAGTGCATTTTGAGATAGATCATCATAAGCACGCTTATAAAAAATAAAATCCATACGCATTTTTGCCATTGCCTTTGCTGCAGATTCAGCGGAAATTACATCTGTTTTGTAAGCATCACTTAAAAAGATCCACACAACAAGGTCATATTTATCTTTGAAATGATAGTAAAAAGTAGGCCGTTCTATATCCGCAAGTTTACAGATTTCCGAAACTCTTATTTTATCTATCGATTTGGTTTTCATTAGCTCTTTCATTTTGTCCGCTATCCATATTTTGGTTCGTCCTGCCATATCGCTCCTTCTTTCTTACAAAGTTGAATTTTTATAATGTTTTCTTACATAATTATAATTTTGTAAGTTGTATTTGTCAATACTATCGGATATAATATTTACAACAGCAAAGAAATACGGGAACTTCTAAAAATCATCATAAAAATTTTGTTTCCAAGAAAATTAGATGATTTTTAGAGGCGCCCATAACAAAAAAGGAGGCAATAATGTGGGAAGATTAAATAATAAAGTCGCAATAGTAACAGGTGCAGGTCAAGGACTCGGTGCCGAAATAGTGAGAACATTTGCAAAAGAAGGTGCTTATGTTGTAGGAACGGCAAGGCGTGAAAACATGGTACAAAGCGTCATGGATAATATTGACGGCACAGACATTTCAAAACTTCTTGCGATTCATCAGGATGTGAGCCTGCGTAAAGATTGGGAAAAGGTAGTAAAGGCAGCTGTTGAGAAATTCGGTGGTATAGATATACTTATAAACAATGCCGCACAGGTCACGGAAACAGATATACTGCATTGTACCGAAGAAGAGGTCATAAATGTTTTCAAAACAAATGCACTTTCCATAATTCTTGGAATACAGACCGTAACACCGGAGTTTGAGAAAAAAGGTAAAGGTGTTGTTGTAAATGTAAATTCTCTTGCGGGCATAGTTTCGGGTGACGCCGACGGAGGTTCTGCACCTTACAGTGCTTCAAAGGGCGCAGGACGGGCTCTCACAAAGCACGCAGCATATTACCTTGCACCCAAAAATATCAGAGTAAACTCGGTACATCCCGGTCCGATAATGACACCTATGCTTGAAAAATCTCTCAATGACTTCCCTGAGATAGAAGCAAGAGTAAAGCAGTATAATCCTCTTGCACCGCATATTTCCGGTGCTAAAGATATAGCAAACGCAGTGTTATATCTTGCGAGTGATGAATCACGCTGTGTTACGGGAACAGAACTTGTTGTAGACTGCGGACATCTTGTTATGTAAGGAGTGAAAATATGGATTTTCTTGATCTTGCAAAAAATCGTTATTCCGAACGATATTTTGACAGCAAAAAAATAGAACAGGATAAACTTGACGAAATACTCGAAGCAGGCAGGATCGTGCCTACAGCCTGCAATTATCAGCCGCAGAGATTTTATCTTATAAGAAGTGAAGACGGACTTGAAAAACTGAACACGGTCACACATTTTCATTACAATGTACCTCTTATGATACTGGTCTGCTATGATATAAGAGAGGTATGGAAAAATCCGAGTGATAGCTATTACCAAAACTATAATTCGGGTGAACAGGATGCTTCCATTGCCGCAACAACGATGATGTATGAAGCAGAGGAACTTGGTATACACACGATATGGATAAGAGGTTTTGATTCTAAAACCGTAGTCGATACTTACAATTTGCCCGAATATATTATACCTGTGATGATGCTTGGGCTTGGTTATCCAAATGAAAAAGCAAAGGCGAACGCATGGCATTTTAAACGCAATCCGATAGAAAATTTCGTAAAAGAATTGTGAGGTGATATTATGCACTTTACCGATACCGTATACAGAAATCCATATTGGCCGACATTTCCGCTGCTTCAAATAACGCAGGGCTGCACACACAATAGGTGCAAATTCTGCACTATGTATCAAAATGTTGACTTTCGTCTGCAGCCAATGGAATGGATCGAAGAAGATCTAAAGGAAATAGCTTCTATTGATCCCAATGCAAAAACTATACAGCTTTTAAGTGCAAATCCGCTTGTTATGTCATATGATAAACTTGCTCCCGTACTTGAAATGATCAATAAATATTTACCTAAAATGGAATATATATACACACAAGGGCGAGTAAGTGATTTGAAGAATAAAAGCGTAACACAGCTGTGTAAATTAAAAGAGCTTGGAATGAGAGAGATCTCTCTCGGTGTTGAAAGCGGTGATGACGATACACTCGATCGCATCAATAAAGGTTATCATTCATCGGATATTATTGAACAGTGCAGCAAACTTAAAGAGGCCGGAATTGATTTCTGGATGTCATTTTTAAACGGAGTCGGCGGCAAAGAGTTAAGTCAAGCTCATGCCGTAAATTCCGCAAAAATTTTCAGTCAATGTGAACCAATGCTTGTCGGTACGGGTTGTCTGACTTTATTCCCCGGTACGCCTTTATTGGAAGAAGCCGAAAAAGGCAAATTTCAACCGTTATCTGAAAAAGAAATGCTTATCGAACTGAAAACCTTTGCGGAAAATCTCACCTGCGACTGCTATTTCATCACACACCATACCGTTTCGGGAAAAAACCTTACAGGACCCGATTTTCTGAAACGCAAAGACAGCATTATTACGGCACTTGATGATGAAATAGCGCATGGAGATATGGATATGCTGGCTGCAATAAGAAGGAGTAAGAGAACGCTATGAGCATAAAAGAATTCGAGAGAACAGACGACCTTTTTTCTCTATGCGGGCTTAACTGTGGTCTTTGCGCATATCGTCTACAAGGCGGCTGCAACGGCTGCTTTAAAGACAGTTCATGTGCTGCTGTCTGCCGTATGGCTCCTTGCAGTGTTAAACATGGAAACTTGCAGTATTGCTATGAATGTTCTGAATACCCCTGTGAAAAATATGATGGCTTTGACAGCTATGATACCCTTGTTCTGCATCGTAATCAGCGTAAGGATATGCAAAAAGCCAAGGAAATTGGTATAGAAGCATATAGAGCCGAACAGCGTGAAAAGATAAAAATACTTAATAGGTTTTTACGGGATTATGATGACGGAAGCAAGCAGGTTTTCTTATGCCTTGCAGTCAATATGCTTGAGGTCAATGATCTAAATCATATACTTGAAAAGGCAGAGAGTGCAACCGCAAGTATGTCTTTGCCCGAAAAGACAATTTTTCTTGAAAATGAAATACGATCATTTGCAAGGGATAATAATATATCACTTTATTTGAAAAACTGAAAAAATATAAAGGGATTGGCTGTTGGATTCCCTTAGTTTTATAAATAATTTCAAAAAGCTAATGAGTATAGCTAAACTTGTCGCTATCAAAAAATAAAAAGACATTGCAGGAGGGAAAAATGAAAACAATTATCTTAAACGGGAGTCCTCGTAAAAAACAAAATACTGCACTTATGCTAAAATCGGCACAAAAAGGTGCGGTTGCGGCAGGCTCAAAGACCGAATATATCGACCTTTACGATTTATCGTTCACAGGTTGCCGTTCCTGTCTTATTTGTAAACTAAAAGGAAAAGAACGGTGCAAATGCTATTGGAAAGATGATCTGTCACCTATCATAGAACACATTTTTGCTGCAGACACCCTAATTATCGGCTCACCTATCTATCTCGGAGACATCACGAGCCAAGTCCATGCTCTTATTGAACGCCTTCATTTTTGTGCTTTGTCTTATGATGATTATTCAAACTATTTCAAAGGCAAGATAAATGTCGGCATTATCCTTACGATGAATATGCCGTATGAACTTTATGAAAAGTGGTACGCCACAAAAACTCATGAACTTAAAAACATTTTTTCCGTTTTGAACGGAAATGTGGAAATATACCCATGTTGTGATACCTTGCAGGTAAGCGACTACAGTAAATTCAATATGGCCGGTTTTAATGAAGAACATAAAAAGATGATGAGGGAAACAGTTTTTCCAAAAGACCTTGAAAACGCCTATCAAATAGGTTTAAAATTGAATACACAATAATGATTGCGATAAAATAGAGTTTTCAATAATTAAAAAAACGGTGTGAGGACATAGAATCCAAGCACCGTTTTTTCGTAATATCATAAAGGGTGTGATACTGCCGCATTATTGAGTTAATACACATTTTTTCTATCAAGAAGATTATCAGTGTTTGCAGCCATGACTTCCACAACTGTGTTCTTCGCCGTGTTCGTGGTGATGGTCACAAGTAGGGCTATCGTTTTGAACAAGTGAATTTGCCAAAAATGCTTTTACCGCATCATCTGCATTGCCCGAATTTCCGCCATACAATCGAATACCCGCCTCATTCATTGCCATTTGCGCACCTCTGCCGATACCGCCGCAAATAAGTACATCCGCTTCGGCATTGCTCAAAAAACCTGCAAGTGCACCATGTCCCTGACCGTTTGTGCCTACAACTTGTTCGTTTACTATTTCACCGTTTTGGACATCATAAAACTTGAATTCTTCTGTCTTGCCAAAATGCTGAAATATCTCACCGTTATCATAAGTTACCGCTATTCTCATATTATCATTTCCTTTCTTTTTGATATTAGTTGCCTTATTGGGAATAAGCCGATAATTTCCGCCCGATATTACAAGATTTTTCCCGTTTATAACAACGTCTGCAAGTTTTTGTCTTGCGCTGTTATATATCGCCGTTACGGTCGTCCTTGAAATATCCATTTCCAAAGCACATTCTTCCTGTGTTTTTTGCATAAGATCTATAAGACGTATGGTTTCATATTCTTCAAGCGAAAGCGTTATTGTTATCGTTTCTTCTTCATTATCGGCATAGAAATTCCAGTATTCGGGATAGCCGCCTATCTGTCTGTATCGTTTCAGACGAGGCATTAAATCACCTCCGTTTTTGACATATGTCGAATACATTTATTATACACTTGTTTTTGACATATGTCAACTATGAGTTTGTCCAAAATATTAATTATCAGTAATGCTTAAAGGTAGAGATGAACAGAACATTATTTACTCATTCCCGCAATTTTCTTTGATATACACCTAAGGCAGCATTGTTGAAAGCGACTTCGCAAGCGGGAAGTACGATAATGAAGATGTAATCATTGAGCAGAATTGGTGAAAACAAACGGGCATCGGCAAAGGTCGGTGTCCGAAATTTTTTACAAAGAAAATTAAGCAGAATGGATAAACTTAAAAACTTCAAGACGAATATAACAAACTCCACGAAAGGCTCGGATATGTGTATAATAAAATTAGTGCGATAAATAAACAGATTGATGTGTTTCACAAAATCCTTGATTGTGTGCGCAATACCGTCGCCATTAAAATGAAAGCTGCATACAAGGTAGGTTTCAAGGATAGTGCGACTATGATGAAGGAAATTCAGGAATAATACAATCATAACGTAAGCAAAGGGCTATGCCCTTCGTAACTGTGTACAAAAGGCATAGCCCTGTAT
>JAFUUG010000552.1 GCA_017483905.1 Bacillota bacterium | reverse complement strand
TAAGCGACATTAAAAAATGTCGCTTACTATAACCCTCCGGGGGATGCACACGACTGCGTATAAGGTAGTTAGCCGCTTTGCGGCACGCAGTCGGTGCGAGTAAACGCCCAAAGTACAAGTACTTTTGTCGTTTACTATAAATTTTGATGTGGAAATTTAGGCACGTCAAAATAAAAGATCATTTGTTTACAGTTCCTTACCATTTCAATTCCCCATCGCCGCCCATAGCTTTTGTCATTTCCTCTATTCTCTCCAGAGGGAACGGCGGCAGCGAAACAGGACGCATAGCAAGTGACATCAGTTTCATCGGATTATCGTCTGCGGCAATACGATTTGAGCTTAAAGCCCCGCATATCCTGCATCGGTGTATTATTGCCCATTCTCCGTTTTTTCTCACCCAAACGGAAATAGGCTCCATAATACCGCCACACATTGCACCTCTGTCACCCGGTTCGTTGTCAAGATGTTTGCTTGAAAGACAATACGGACAGTGATTTCTGTGTTTACTTCCTGCACCCTCGGACACAACAGTCCTGCCGCATACTTTGCAGACAAACGATTCCTTGCACGAATATTTTTTATAATAGCCCTTTTCTAATGATTTCTTCTTATTTTCACGATTCATATGTTTAAACCTCCCAAAAGTAAAATAATAAACCTTTTCGGAGGCTTGCAAGATCATGGCAAACCTCCGTGTTATGCCACAATCTTCGTTATTTCATATATTTTTATCAAAAAAATTCTCCTTTTTAAAAGCTTTTATCTTAAAAAAATGTATCACCCAACCTGAGTAAATTCAATCTTTATCGCCTTTTCATACTCATCCATAAGCATTCTTATCTTACTGTCATCAGCAACATCTTCATCGATATTTTCATCAAGCGCAACATAATGATATATTTCCTTTCCACCCTCTCCGTAAGTTACCGAAGCAGTCTCTCTCGTTGCGATAGCGTTATTTTCCTTATCTAAAACAGCCTTAGATATAAAATCCTTTCCGCCGTAGAAAATAATACCGTGACTTGTTGCTATAGGATATGAAGTACCGCCGCCCTTGATTTTTCCAAGTTCCGTCACATTTTTATTCTCGTCTGCTCCGTATATCGTTGCATCGCTTGAAACCACCTTATCATTTTCATCTTTATAAGTGTCGCTTGATACAAGCAGTAATGGATTTTCCTCTGCAATATCGGCAAAACCGTAAAACTGAGTCTTATCGAGCGTAGATATTACAGGGGCATACAATTCAAGTGCACTCTCTATTGGAGCGTTGATCTCATTTTCTTTTACTTCCTCGTTATCTTTATTTTCGCCGTCTTTATTTTCGATATTTTCCGATGCAGCCTCTGTTTCCTCTGCCGCCTTATCCTCCTGCACGGCAGCCTTATCGCCTGTATTCGTGTTCGTTCCCGCACCTGAGCAGGCGGTAAGAGCCATTGATACAATAGCCAATATTCCTATTGCTTTTATCGAGTTCTTTTTCATTTCAATTAACCTCACTATACATTTAGTAAACAAAGGCTTCGGTTTGACCCAAAGCCTTTATTAAACATACAATTATTTATTTTCAAGATTGAACCAAGCATCAAGACCAAGATACTGTGCAGAATCATCAAGTTCTTCTTCAATTCTGAGAAGCTGATTGTACTTAGCAACTCTGTCTGAACGGCAAGGAGCACCTGTCTTGATCTGACCTGCATTTCAAGCCACAACTATATCAGCGATAGTAGAATCCTCTGTTTCACCCGAACGGTGAGAAACAACAGCAGTCATACCATGTCTGTTTGCAAGCTGTATTGCATTGAAAGTTTCTGTAAGAGTACCTATCTGATTTACTTTGATAAGGATAGAGTTAGCAACTTTCTTGTCAATACCCGTCTGTAATCTCTCTGTATTTGTAACGAAGAGGTCATCGCCTACAAGCTGGATCTTGTCACCAAGTCTGTCAGTCATCATCTTCCAGCCTTCCCAGTCGTTTTCATCAAGACCGTCTTCAATAGAGATGATAGGGTATTTTTCAACTAATTTCTCATAGTAAGCAACCATATCTTCCGATGTTCTTGTAACTTCTTCTCCCTTCATCTTGCTTTCGCCCGGGAAGTGATATAAATTATCCGAATCATCATATCTTTCCGAAGCTGCAACGTCCATAGCAATCCTTATGTCATCGCCCGGCTTATATCCTGCCTTTTCGGTAGCTTCAATAATAAGATCTATAACTTCTTCAGCCGTAGCAACATCAGGTGCAAAACCACCCTCATCACCGACACCTGTGGAAAGACCCTTGTCTTTAAGAACTTTCTTTAAATTGTGATATACTTCTGCACACATTCTGAGAGCTTCCTTGAATGTAGGTGCGCCGACAGGCATTATCATAAATTCCTGAATATCTACTGTATTGTCAGCATGCTCGCCGCCGTTTAATATGTTCATCATAGGAACAGGAAGCACTTTTGCATTGAATCCGCCAAGATACTGATATAAAGGCATATTAAGAGCCTCGGCAGCAGCTCTTGCAACAGCCATAGAAACTGCAAGAATAGCGTTTGCACCGAGTTTAGCCTTGTTAGGAGTACCGTCAAGCTTGATCATTACATTATCAACAGCTACCTGATCGAGAGCATTCATACCAATGATCTCTTCTGCTATCTTATCAACATTCTTAACGGCCTTCTCAACGCCCTTGCCACAGTATCTGTCGCCGCCGTCACGAAGTTCAACCGCCTCATATTCACCTGTAGAAGCACCCGATGGAACAGCCGCTCTTCCGAGATACTGATTTCCGTCAAGTTCAACTACTACCTCAACTTCAACAGTAGGATTAGCTCTTGAGTCAAGAACTTCTCTTGCAAGTACATCAACAATTTCAACGTAACCTTTCATTTGTAGATCTCCTTTCAGATTAACATAATTTTGCATAATATAATTTTAACCTTGCATCAACTTAATGTCAATACTTTTGTGGAAAATATTTCATTTATCTTCTGTAATTATTTGATCAAAAGACTTTCTCCCGTCATTTCTTTCGGTTTTTCTATATCCATCATTTCAAGCAGCGTAGGAGCAATATCGCAAAGCTTTCCGCCCTCCCTGATACCCTTTGCCTTCTTGCAGTTTATTATCACAAAAGGAACGGGATTCGTAGTATGTGCCGTAAACGGTTCACCCGTATTATAATCTATCAGCTGATCCGAATTTCCGTGATCGGCACATAAGAACATCTGTGCATTGGTCTTTAATACAGCCTCCATAACCTTTCCCACACATTCATCTATCGTTTCGACCGCCTTTACAGCCGCACTCATTATACCCGTATGTCCGACCATATCGGGATTTGCATAGTTGATTATAATAAGGTCTTTTTCCTTTGAAAGTATCGTTTCAACAAGTTTTTCCGTCACTTCATAAGCACTCATCTCAGGCTGCAAGTCATAAGTTGCCACCTTAGGAGAAGGC
>JAFUUG010000551.1 GCA_017483905.1 Bacillota bacterium | reverse complement strand
TCACTCCCGTATCATCGTTTACCGTACCCTTGAGATTGAAAAATTCATCAAAGTCCAAAGGCACACCGTTATAATAGATGCGGAATGTAACGGGAGTGAGGTTTACTACCTCACCCACACACATTCCTATTTGCTTTTGATTATTTCGCTTGTGAAATTCTTTTGCAAGTCTTGTATAGCTGTCCATTACGGTATCCTCACTCAGTCAATAGTCGAAAGAACCTTTATCGCCGTAAAGGTAAAAGGCATACTTCTTGTAACGAGTTTCTTCGCCTCCCAGTCGGCAGGTGTTATTTCTGTAAACTGCACTCCCGTAACCATATATTTTTCACTCTTTCCCGTGTTCGGATCTTCGAGATTTGAGTATATCTTCAGATCGGGAGTGGTTCCGTTCTGGTAATGCTCTATAAGTTCCGCATCAATTCCCGTATTTACCCTCGCTCCCTCAAGAGTTCCTTCGCCGTCATATCCGACATAAATATGATGCGAGCAGTAATCTCCGACGGGAGAAAAGTCCTCAAATTGCCCCGTCATTTTGATGTTTATCTTGTTTATCTCAAGCAAAAGAGCATTATTCAAAAAGACCTGTCCGCTTGTACCTTTCAAAAACTTATTATCATCAAACATTTACAGCACCTCCGATTATTCCATAGTTACGGTGAATTTAAGGTTTTCCATACAGTTTAGTATTTTGATGTTGGCGGCGATAAAGACACTTCTCTTGAAACTTCTTCTCTTGACCGTATCTTCATCCCATTCGGCAGCAGCCGCTTTGCCTGTCCCCATCCAAGCCGAACGCTGTGCCTCGACATCTATTTCCGCCTTGTTATCGAATTCTGAATCGAGTACATCTTCCGCAGCAAGCCTGTCGAAATACTCGTTGACAGAACCGATAAACAACATCTGATTCATATACTTGTTCTTGAAGGAACCCTGATAAGTTTCCGCAAATACATCTCTTATATCGTCACGGATCAAGTCCATAGCCTCGACAGTCTATCGCAATAGGTAAAATTTTGATATTATCTCCGTCTTTTCCCCTGCTCCACACCGTGCGTGCGACTTTCACCGCACACGGCGTTCTATCGTTATTTTATATGTTATTGTTTATACATTAACTTCAAATCGCTTATTCCTGTTTGATTATTTCTAATCCTGCCGAGATACGCAGTTTGTTGAATTTCTTTAATTGTTTTGCGTTTAACTGCAACTCTTTTAATTGTTTGAGAAGGGCATTTTTATTTGTTGTATGTAGCAATGTGTGTACTTTTTCTTCAAGGAATATCAGATTTTCATACTTATCATCACCACCCAAATATTTTGGTTTTATGTGATGGCAATGCATTTGTCCGATTTGCAGTTCCTTGCCTGTTACAGCACATTTACCTTTTTGTCCAACATATAGTGATATTCGATTATCGTTATATTCAACTGACTTGTTTGTAACAGGATTTTTCAGCAAATACCTCATCATTTCTACATTTATTTCAGCAGGCTTGTATATTTCTGCTCTGCCTTCGGGTGTGTATTGACTGACATTTGCCTTTTTACCCATTGGATTTCTGCATTTGTAATAGCCTATCGGTGCGATAGGTATGCCAATTCTCCACCTTACCTGATTTGATTTGCCATATCTCTTTTTAAGAAATTCATTGTTGATTTTGCCATCTTTTTGTGTATTGATTCTGTTATTCATTATTTTATTTATATTGAATTGTATTCTACAGAAATCTTTAGTAACATTATTAGCAATCCCATAGTAGTTTTGTATGCCTATAACCATTGAATTGTATATATTTATTCGCTTATACAGTTCTATATCATTTGTTGGTCTTTGCATTATTTTTATTTGCCTTTTTAATGTTTCTTCGGATTTTTCAACAGCTTTATCACACATCCTTGCATTTACTACTTGTTTTTTGCCTTTCTTTTGAAGCTTTATTTTGAAACCAAGAAATTCACAATATTTTTTCTTAAGGTTGGTTATGCCCGTCTTTTCTTCCGATACCTGTAGCTTAAGTCTATGACTTAACCATTGTTTTACCGCATATTCAACCTTTTCTGCGTCATTTTTGCTTCTACAAAATATCTTAAAGTCATCGGCATATCTGACAATATACATTTCTTTAAGCTGCGTCGTTCTCAGTGACCTGTAAGTATTGCCTAAATCCCTTCTACCTTTTTTATTATATCGAATTTTTATTGGATTCTTCATTAATTCACATTGTTTTTTCCATTGCGAATATATCCACCAGTCCAACTCATTAAGCACTATGTTTGCTAACAGCGGTGATAATATGCCGCCCTGCGGAGTGCCTTTTATAGGACGCTCCGTTGTTCCGTCAGGCATTTGTATTGCTGCTTTAAGCATTTGTTTTATGACTTGTATTAACTTTGTGTCCTTTATTCCCAATGTCCACATTTGTCTTATTAGTTTTCTATGGTTAACATTATCGAAAAAGCCTTTTATATCCACATTTACAACATAATACATATGTGACAACTGCATTAATCTATAACATTCTGCTATTGCGTTTTCCGCACTTCTGTTTGGTCTGAATCCATATGATTTCTCATAAAATTTCGCTTCACATATTGGTTCAAGTATCTGCAATATACATTGCTGTATTATTCTGTCCTCAATACACGGTATTCCGAGCGGACGCATTTTCCCGTTTGGCTTGGGTATTTCCACTCGTCTTACTTTTTTAGGGTGATAATTATTCAACTTTTTACGGATATATTCAGTAAATTCTTTTTCCTGCATATCAGCAAAGAATTTTATGTCTTTTTTATCCGTTCCCGCTGTTTGGCTTCCGTGATTTGTCTTAATTGCTCTGTATGCCAATTTAATGTTATCTTCTGACATAATATACTGCATTATATTATAAAATTCTTTATTTTTTAAACTTTCAGCATATAATTTATCTTGTAAATCCTGTAAGCCATAGTAGTTTGTTATTGTTGCTTTGCGATTTTTGGTCTTCATATATGCCCACCTCACTTTCAGTGGTTTTAATTCTGTTGTCTTACTCGACTCTATGAATTCATATATAAACAACTTGATATTATAATAACGACTTGCGGCTATCCCTCCACCGTGTTATCCACGGTTTTATCGGTACTGTGCCGCTACTCTCAATCGGATAAAGTTAAGTTCCCTCAATTTCCTTTGTTCAATTAGAATCGTTTCCTTAACAACAGTCCCGTGCAATCGGTTTGATTAACTGTTCCGACCTTTCCACGTTCCGATAATCCTATCATTGGTCATACTTAGGTGTTTCCTATGAGCCTGACTGCTTGATTGTGCCTATAACACAATAAGGTTTTTCATACCATCGATTTTTACTAAACCTCACAGTCCTCCACTTTGGGATATATACATTTCTGTATACTGCAATTATAGACCCGTACCTTCGGAAATTCGTCAGTGTTTTACCACCATTCTCACCATATATAACCGACACCCGACCTATCATACACTCGACCGCCTCCGATTCGCTTTTCCTCAGCTTTATCTGTTAGGGTGTACTCTCAGCCGACTTCACCGTGCTTTATACCTCTGTTTAATTGCATAAACAAACGCATAACGGAGTATCAGTGCAGGCGTTTCAAGACGTTACTCTATCATTCCACCTGTCGGATTATCAGTTCTATTAAATCTTCGTTTCTTTAGCAATAAAGAAACTGCAACTTAACGCACTGTCTTTTCAACAGCGAACGTGTCGCACCGATGTACTGCATATCTTCGGTAGCGGTATTTCCGTTAAGTGTTGTAAGGGAATTGATACCCGTAACTATCTTGACATTTGAGTCCGAGTTCGTTATCACAAGCTGACCTTCCTTAATAGCCTTATCGATATCATCAACATCCTCGCAGCTTGAAAGTTCCGACAGTTTGTAGTTCGTAACACTCCTCGTGCAGTTGCACCCCGCAAGTATGCCGAGAAGATAAGGCATAAGCTCCGCATCGGAAAGAGCCTCGCCGTCGGATGATGTTGCCGCCTGCGAAAAGTAAACATAATGCTTGCAGTCATTTCCTTTTTTACTGCCGATAGCCTTGAATGAAAGGTTATCCTTCTCCATACTCTTTATCCAGCTTGCGAGATCGTCTTGGAGCGAATCGCTCGGAATTGCTATCCAGCCTTGCTTCCTTATTGCCGTCAAAGTATTTGTAAAAGCAGATAACTTACTGTAGTCTTTCGCAAGTATTACTATGACTTCATAAGGTGCAGACACGAAACATCTTTTGATGTGTTTAAGGTTTACGGCTCTGCCCTGAACATCAAAGTAATTATCGTCATATTCCGAATTCACCTGTGATACATTTCGGTAAACAAAGCATTTAGGAGCAGCATTATTTTCCATAGTGGAATCTGCCAAAAACAGTACCGCAGTTCCTCTCTCGCTCCTTTGTATAAGCGTAGTGGCGAGTTGCTTAAAAGTAATCGTGATAGTAGGTTTTGTTGCCATTGTCATTCCTCCCGTTAATTTTTTTGTATAAAAAGCTCTTCCATATTTTCAAGTTCGCTCTCATCAAGAAACTCTGTTCCTATCTCAAAATCGAAACTGCAGTTTAATATTCCGTTTTCGACTTTCTCAAAATCAAGGTCATCAATATACACCGCACAGTTCTCTTTTATTCGAAAAGGTTCAAGGAACGAGAAAGAGAGCTTGTCAGTCATGTCCATTATTTCGGACTTGCTTTTCTGCCTGTCAGCTGCGTAATAGTAAAGATTAAAGTACACTTTAAGTTCCCGCAGAGAGGATGAATAAAATCCCGACTTTGATGTACTCATAAATATCTTAAAACACGGTCTTGTAACAGGTTCTTTGATGTCGCTGTCAACGATCACAGTTTCCGTCACTTCCGAAATATGCTCACATACCGCCTTGAATATATCTTTTAGTGTTATCATCACATCACCTCTCCAGAGGGTTTGTTATCTTATCCGCAAATCTCTCGCAGTCGCCCTCGTAGGTACTTTCAAAGGCATCGGCAGAGTTCCTGAAAACCAAATGCCCCGGAACATACTTTCCTGTTCGCTCTCCCGAATGCGTCACCATTTCGTGCCCATATTCTATTAGGTGTCCGTGATACGCAGGTCTGCCCGAATATACCCTTATGCTGTCTGCTCCGTTTCCGCTGTATTTGTAGTGCCTGCCTCGCTTTATGCCTTTGAGGTAATTTCCCGTTTTTTCTCCGACTGTCGATTTTGCGGTCTTTATTGTTCTATTTTTAAGTTTAGTGCCTTCGCTCTGCATAAACTTCTTTACCTCTTTTGGATACGTTTTCGCTACCAAGTTTGCGGTATCCACAAAGTCATCAATTCCCGATATTTCAAATAATGCCATAATCACACCTGCTTTCTGACATTTTGGAGGTCTGTGACTGTGTAAAGATCGGTTATGATATTCGAGCCAAAACGAATATAGCAGTAACCCTTATCGGCAAAATCCACGCCCCAAGAGTTCTGTACTATCCAATATTCGCCGCTGCCGATCTTCTTCCATCCGACAATAGTCATTGCATGACCACCGTTATTACTTCCGCTTTTTTCGTTTCTGACAACACCGTCTTTTCCCGTTTTATAAAAGCTGTCATAAATTTCGGCAATGACCATAACAGGAGAATGATTCGTGTAAAGGCAGGATTTAACATCATTCGATGATGTAACTCTGGCATAACTTTTGCACTTGAAGTTCGCCGCTTTCGTTATGCAAGAGGCTTTTCTCTTGCTTATCAAATTTTGTATGTCATTGTATTCGAAGTTTTCCGGGAAGTCGGACTGAAGAACGTCTCCGTATTTTATGAGATTGTTAAGAGCCTCTCTCGGATACATCCCTTCGCCTCGATATTGATTTTCAACACGAAAACCATAAATCCAACCAACGCTGAATATAAGTTTCTTTTTTGTTTCGTAGTATTCCTGAATTTCCTTGATTGTCGAAATAGAGTGTGCAACACAAGAATTTACCTCGCCTTGGTCTTTGACAACGGTATTTTCTAACATATACTCTATCGGATAACGCACATTTGCCGCCTTTGCAGGTGCGTACACATAATCCCTCGAATCAGGCTTATCCTTAAAGCAGCCAAGACCGCATTTTCTGTAATCTCGCATTTTCGATTCCTCCTAAACCGCATTTATACATTCCATTATTCTTGAGCAGACAACACTGCCTATCTCATCGGCGGCTTGTTTGCTGCCGTATATATTTCCCGCAACTGTGACATTTACATTTATGTTCGGCTGACGCATCATCTTCTCTGATTTATCCGACGGATATATTCTCGATCCTTGCGGGAGGTCTATGATCTCACTTCCGTGTTCGTTGATGTATGTTAAGCCACCGCCGAAATATGTAGTTCCCGTTGCATTCGACTTCTTTACCTTATCGCCTGTGTACGGTGAAAGGTCATACACCTTTATAGCCGCACCGCCGAGCGTTTCGTCAACTTCGCCGTTTCTCAAAGGAACCTTTCCGTGAACCGTTGACACGGTCTTTTCCATATATTTGACTTCAACGGGAATGGTTATCGAAATTTTCTCATTGAAAGGTTTTACTATTGCCGCCTTTAGGTCTTTTCCCGCTTTCTCGGCATTATAAAGATTACCCCTCGAATTCACGGCGCTTATTACCGCATTTCCCATCTGGTCGCCAGAACCGGACAATGTTTTGAGTGCCTCGACCGATGTAAGCGTTTCTCCGTACACCTTCCACAGTGACTGATCGCTTGTTGCCAGTTTTTTAAGTTCGTCTGCGGTCGGCATAAGTTTTTCGAGATAACCTCCGATACTTTTCTTTACCCCGGAGCTTATCCCCGCATTCGATATTGATGATTCGATCGCACGCTGTATGTTCTCCATACTTGCCTGCAGGTCATCAGGCTCTATCGTGATGTTTGATATTTCGGCATTAAGCTGTTCGGCTACACCGTTAAATTCGTCGCCGAACACTTCTTTTATTGCCTTCATACCTTCGTTAAGGACTGCGTTTGCAGATTCAGCCGCCTTTTGCTCATACGCCTTATTTATGCTCTCGATGTTTGCGGTATAGGTGTCATAGTAGATAGCACCGTCCTCAAGCATCAGTTTCTGAGCCGCCATAGCATTTGCAGATGCGGTCTTTGCCGCTTCGGTTATTGCCTCACCTTGTTCCTGCAGCTTTTCAAGATACAGTTCAAAGGACTCTTGACTCATATCGCTCATTTTGAAGTCTGCCGTCAAGAGTTCCATTTGCGATTCGGCTTGCGCCTTTTGTATCTTGGCTTGTATTTCGGACATCTTGTTAAGGCTCTCGGCAACCATCGTCATTGATTGCTCGTCCCAACCGTTCTGATAACCTTTTGCGATGTTCTCCACAAGTTCGTTTCCGAGCGCCTGTGCGTTTGTGAGTATCTGCGACCAATAAGCATTTGACTCGCCACTTAGCATATTTGCCATGTCGCTGTCTTTTCCGAAAAGAAAATTTATATCAAGCGTGATCTCGTACTGCTTATCCTGTATCGCCGCCTGCATATCATCAACATATTTCTTTGCAACTTCAAGGTATTCATCTTGCGATACATTCTGCGGATTCATATCCACCATAAAGGTAAGTTTGCTTAGATCGTATGCCGAATCGGACAGGCTCTTAAATTTCTCGTCAAGTTTATCCCAAGCATAATTCAAGTTTTCGACTTGGTCTATAAGGTTTGAACCGAGTGCATTCTTGACCATTTTGGAACACTCCTCGGCAGACAGAGCAATATCGCCGAAGTGTGATGCAACATCTAACTTCTCAGCTTCCTCTACAGCATTTTTGTAAAGGAGCAATCCCGCAACAACGGCACCTATGGCAACAGCTACCCAAGTCCAAGGACAGGCAAGGAGAGAAGTATTAAGCATAAGCTGTACAGCGTGGAGAGCCGTTTTCGCAGTTTTAAGTTTTGTTACCAAAGCAACAACTTTTGTTATTATTGTAAATGCCTTC
>JAFUUG010000550.1 GCA_017483905.1 Bacillota bacterium | reverse complement strand
TTAAATTGGCACCGTCTGCGGTCAATATTGTATCGTAACCATCGGGAAGATGCCTTATGAATGAATCGGCATTTGCAAGTTTTGCCGCCTGTACGATCTCTTCGTCGGTAGCATCGAGTTTTCCGAAACGTATGTTATCGGCAACGCTTCCCGTAAATAAGTGTGTATCCTGCAAAACCATTGAGAGAGAACGGCGGAGGTCGTCTTTTTTTATTTTCTTGATATTTATATCGTCATATCTTATTTTACCCTCTTTTATATCGTAAAACCTGTTTATAAGGTTCGTTATGGTCGTTTTGCCTGCTCCCGTTGAGCCGACAAATGCTATTTTCTGCCCGGGCTTTGCGTAGAGGCTTACGTTATTGAGAACGGTCTTTTTACCGTCATAGCTGAAAACGACATCTTGAAATTCAACTTTACCCATGACCTTTGTATAGGTGAGAGTTCCGTCTGAATGAGGGTGTTTCCATGCCCATTTTCCTGTGTGGCTGCTGCTTTCCCTTATTTTGCCGTTTTCATCTTCGGTGATATTTACAAGAGTAACATAGCCGTCATCTTCTTCGGCTTCCTCGTCGATGAGATTAAATATCCTCTCTGCTCCCGCAATAGCGTTCATAAGGGAATTGAACTGCTGTGACACCTGATTTATAGGCATGAAAAAGCTTCTTGTGTATTGCAGGAAAGTAGCAATCGTACCGATGTCAAGTATGCCCATTATAGCAAGGAGCGAACCTACCATAGCGGTTATGGCATAATGGATATGAGAGAGATTTGACATCATCGGCATAAGGATATTTGCAACTGTATTTGCATTAGTTGCCGCTATACGGAGGTCTTCGTTAAGAAGGTCGAATTTTGCCTTACTCTCCTCTTCATGACAGAATACTTTAACTACTTTCTGACCCTCTATCATTTCTTCGAGAAAACCGTTTACCTTACCTATATTCTGCTGCTGATTCCTGAAATAACCTGACGATTTTTTACCCATTATCCGTATGAGAGTAAGGATAACGCAAAGCATAAGAATAACAAGTACTGTGAGTATAGGACTTAAAATTATCATCATTATAAATACGCTTACTACCGATATTGCAGAAGATATGAACTGTGCAAAGCTTTGGGAGAACATATCACGGAGTGTATCGGTGTCACTGGTATATCGGCTCATTATCTCTCCATGAGAATGGGTATCAAAATATTTTATCGGAAGTTTCTGCATTTTTTCAAACATATCCATTCTTATGCGGTAGAGAGTTTTGGTGGATATACTGAGCATTATACGCATATAAGCGTAGCTTGATAAAACACCGCATATATATATAGCTGCAAGCATGAGCATAGTAGATGCAAAACCGCTGAGATCGACTTCGCCTTGTCCGATAAACGGTACGACATAATTATTTATTATCGGCTTTATAAAATATGTGCCGGAAACATTTGCACCAGTGCTTATCAGTACTCCGATCACAACAAGGAAGAGGCGGAATTTGTATTCTTTGACGTAACTCATTATCCTTGCGATAGTTTTTTTGGCATCTTTCGGTTTTGCCATGACTTTTGTTCCGTTTCGTCTTGCCATTATTCCTGCACTCCTTTCTGCTGAGATGTGTATAATTCACGATATATCTCGTTATTTTCAAGTAGATCTGCGTGAGTTCCGACAGCATTTATTTTTCCGTCATCAAGAATTATTATTTTGTCTGCTTCCATTACGGAAGTCACACGCTGCGCAATAGTTATGGAAGTGGTGTGAGCAAGGTTTGTTCTGAGAGCATCTCTTATCTTTTTATCCGTAGCGGTATCTACGGCACTTGTACTGTCATCAAGGATTATGATCTTCGGTTTTTTGAGTAATGCTCTTGCTATACATAATCTCTGTTTCTGTCCGCCTGAGAGATTTACGCCGCCCTGTCCGAGTATAGTATTATAGCCGTCCGGGAATTTCTCTATAAATTCGTGTGCCTGCGCTGCTTTGCAGGCTTTTATTATTTCTTCGTCTGATGCGTTTTTATCGCCCCAACGGAGATTATCTATTATTGAACCGGAAAAGAGAACGTTTTTTTGCAGAACCATTGCTACCTCGTCACGAAGGTGGTCAAGGGTGTATTTCTTGACATTATTTCCGCCGACTTCGACCTCACCCTCAAGAACATCGTATAATCTTGGG
Organism: Bacillota bacterium; assembly: GCA_017483905.1. Classification (GTDB taxonomy): domain Bacteria; phylum Bacillota; class Clostridia; order Lachnospirales; family CAG-274; genus RGIG4831. The sequence continues at coordinate 5,557 of JAFUUG010000550.1, read as the reverse complement.
ATAAGCTGAACGAGAGTGGTCTTTGATGAACCTGTTCCGCCGAGTATACCGACTGTTTCACCCGAGCCGATCTCAAAGGAAACATCGCTGAGGGTAATATTGTTTTTATTCTTGCTGTAGCTGAAACTTACATTTTTGAATTTTATGGAGCCGTCTTTTACTTTCAAGTTTTTATCGGCATCATCATTATTTATATCGGGCACTTCATTGAAAATTTCGTTTATTCTCGAAATACTTGCTCTTGCAAAGACGAAGGTAATAAATATCATAGAGAGCATCATAAGCGACATAAGTATCTGCATTATGTAGGTGAGAAAACTTATTAATTCGCCTGTTAGCATGGTACCTGCGATTATTTTGTTTCCGCCGAACCAAAGAACAGAGATCATACAGGAATAGGCAATGAACTGCATGGCGGGCATATTGAGAATGACTATCTTTTCTGCGGCAAGCTGAGCCTTTCTGACGCTGTTTGCAGCTTCTTCAAATTTTTCTGTTTCGTGATCGCCGCGGACAAATGCTTTTACTGCTCGTATGGCAATGAGAGTTTCCTGCACAATAGAGTTCATTTTATCGTATCTTTCAAGCATGATGCGAAATCTTGGGTGTACTATTCTGATTATAGCGCCTAAAATTACGGCAAGGATAGGTATTGCAACAAAAAAAGTCACTGCAAGCTCACTGTTTATATTTGTTGCCATAAGTGTCGCACTGACCAGCATCATTGGGGAGCGGACAGCACTTCTTATAAGCATCATAAATGCCTGCTGTGCATTCGTTATATCTGTGGTCATTCTGGTGGAGAGTGATGCTGTGCTGTACTTATCGATATTATGAAATGAAAAATCCGATAGTTTATAGAAAAGTTTTTTTCTTAAATTAGAAGAAAAACCCATTGCGGCAACGGCTGCAAATCGTCCTGCGGTGATAGCCATTGTAAGAGAGAATATTGCCATGAGTATCATAAGAACACCCATTTTGACTACATAAGCCATATCGCCGTTATTTATGCCAACATCTATTATCTTTGACATGACATAGGGTATGGATATTTCCATCAAGACCTCAAGCATTATCGCAAGGGGAGTGAGTAATGCGTATTTCTTGTATTTTCCTACACAGGATAATATCATATTTTTTCCTCCGAAATTTCTTTTTTTTAATTATAAAGTCAATTTTTTGATATGTCAAGTAAGTTTCTGTGCTTTTTATTTTAAAGGTCGCATAAAACTTGACAATTAATCCTTTTTTTATTACAATATATAATGGATTAAATAACAAAAGAAAGGAATGGAAACATTTATGGATAAAATTGAGGCAGCAAAGGAAAAATTCGGTAAACTCATTGAAGAACAGCTTAAAAGAGTTGAGAAGATGAAAGAGGATAAGGAATTTATAAATTTCAAGGAGCTTCCTGTGATAAAGATAGGTATAGTCGGCGGTGACGGTATCGGTCCATCTATAACTTCTCAGGCACAGAGAATACTTGAATTTTTATTGAAAGATGAGGCAGAGGCAGGCAAGATTGAATTTAAAGTGATAGACGGTCTTACTATAGAAAACAGAGTGGCTGCCGGAAAAGCTATCCCCGATGATGTGCTTGCACAGATAAAGGAATGCCCTGTAATATTAAAGGGACCTACTACCACTCCGAGAGCAGGGGACAAGGTGAATATAGAGAGTGCAAATGTGGCTATGCGTAAGGAATTAGACCTCTTTGCTAATGTAAGACCTGTCAGGATCCCTGAAGAAGGCATCGACTGGACATTCTACAGAGAAAATACAGAGGGTTCATATACACTCGGCAGCAAGGGCTTTGATACTGATGATGACCTTGCATTTGACTTTACCGTAGCTACAACTGACGGTACGGAGAGAATAATAAGAGCGGCTTTTGAATATGCAAAGAACAATAACAAGGAAAGAGTTACCTGTGTAACGAAAGCCAACATAATAAAGACTACTGACGGTAAATTCCTGAATATGTTCAAGGAGATAGCAAAGGAATATCCTGATATTGAAACAGACGACTGGTATATCGACATAATGACTGCAAAACTTATCGACCCTAAGCGTCGTACAAACTTTAAAGTCGTTGTACTCCCTAACCTTTACGGTGATATCATCACAGATGAGGCTGCTGAATTCCAAGGCGGTGTAGGTACGGCAGGAAGTATAAATATGGGTAAAAAATATGCTATGTTTGAGGCTATACACGGCTCTGCTCCCCGGATGGTGGAAGAGGGTAGAGATAAGTATGCAGACCCTTGCAGCATAATAAGAGCGGCAAGTATGCTCCTGAGTCATATTGGATATCCTGAAAAGGCTGCACAGCTTGACAATGCACTTGATATATGTACTCAGAAAGAGAAAAAAGTCGTTATTACAGGTCGTTCCGACGGGGCAACAAGTGCCGAATTTGCCGACTATGTAATGGAGACGATAGAGAAAAATGCGTGATTTTGAGGGGTTTTATCCCGAAACAAATGATTTTCTGATGGGTATAAGATTTAACAATAACAAAGAGTGGTTTCACGAAAATAAGGAATCATACACAAAATATTTGCAGGAGCCGATAGTGGCTCTTGCAGATGAATGTTATTCGTATATGAACGAAAAACATCCGGAATTTATTGAAAAACCGAAAGTATCACGAATAAACAGGGATATAAGATTTTCAAAGATAAAACTGCCTTATAAGGAATCGAAGTGGTTCTTTCTGAGGAGAGATGGTTCGCCTAATTTGCAGTATGCTCTTCCGACGTATTTCTTTGAAACGGCACCGGATTGGTACAGGTATGGATTCTTCTATTCGCCTGCTCCTGCTGATCTTGCTAAGTACAGGAAGAAAGCCGATGCAGATATATCAGCTTTCAGGCGGGTAGTTGAAATAGCGGAAAAACTCCCGTTTGAACTTACGGGGGATATGTATAAAAGACCATTCAGAAAAGATCTCGATGAAAAATTGGCTTCATGGTATAACAGAAAATTTTTGCAGTTTACTGCTTACGGTGACTATGGGGATAAGGAGTTTTATTCGGCAAAACTGAAAGATACACTTTGCGAGGCATTTGATTCGCTTTATCCCGTATATAGTTTTTTTATGAATATATGAAAAAAATTAAAATAATACTTGATTTTTATATTTGGGTATGATACAATATTATTCGGTGATTTTATTTGTCTCAAGGGAGGTGTAATTGATGGCAAAGTGTGAAATTTGTGATAAGGCGTTACGCAACGGTCATAGAATAAGCATTAACCGTAGCCAGGTATCTCGTAGAGCTAACAGAACTTGGAAGCCTAATGTTAAAAAGGTAAAAATAATCGAAAACGGCACTGTAAAATCTGTAAATATCTGTACAAGATGTTTAAGAGCAAACAAAGTTGTTCGTGCGATATAATAAACAAAAAACCCTCGTATATTCGAGGGTTTTTTTGTTATTCTATATTTTTGGGTAAAGAGTTTTTTATTCGGTATACAGGCAATATTTGCCTTTTCCGGAATTTTTTGCTGCATAGAGAGCGGAATCGCTGTTCTTCATAAGGTTTTCTATCCTGTTGTGATGTGGCTTTTCCTTTGAATAATCGGAAAAAGCTATTCCGATACTTACACTTAGCATTGAAAATTCGTCGTACTTTGAATAGGAATCAAGGAGATTGTTTATAAGTTCCTCGGCACTTGATATTATCTCATTTTCCGTAAAATCACGGCTTACAACTATAAGAAATTCATCCCCGCCAAGTCTTGCGGTAAAATCAAGCGGAAAACATTCATTCATTACCGAAGATGTTATTTTTAAAGCAATGTCGCCACTGTCATGACCATAGATGTCATTTACTTTTTTGAAATTATCAAGGTCGATATAGACAAGTGCTATCAATGGGGATTCCTTTATGGTATCGAAATGAACGAAAAGACTTCTTCTGTTATTAAGATTTGTAAGGAAGTCGGTATTTGCACTTAAAAGAGTCTGTTTTTCGAGGTTTCTCTGAACCGTTATGTCACGGAATATCTGGAGCTTTCCGATAGATTCTCCGAAAATATCTATGATGGCTTCTTCATGATAAATAAATATATGTTCTTCGTTTTCTATATTGACATTCAATTCGACGGAACCGTCATCTTTTTTTATACCGCTGTCAAGAAGATCCTTTTTCCATGTGGGATTTCCGAATACTTCATCAATTGAAAAATATTCCTTGAATTTGGAATTTACGCTGATTATATTATCGTTATTATCTTCTACATATATTGCAAAGGGCATACTTTCAAGGAGAACGGTAAGCTCTGTATTTATGTTCTGAAGATCGGTAACATCATGGGCAACTCCGCAGGTGCCGAAGATCGTATCATCTGAATCTATAAGAGGAGATTTATAGGTCTTGAATAGACGCATACCGGCTTTCGTTTTTACCTTTTCGTCAAAAAGGACTGTCCTGCGGGCTTTCATAACAATCTCTTCAGATTCGAGACAGACGTAATCTCCCTGGTCGTACTCTTCTTTCGGGATATCCCATATATAGTAATGACCTTTCTTATATATTTGTTCTTTTGTCTTCTGAACTGCTCTGCAAAAACCGTCATTTACTTTAAGGTGAGCTCCGACGGAATCTTTATACCAGATAAGATCGGGAATACTGTCTATGGTGGTATCAAAGCATATTTGCATTTTTCGGTTGTCTGCTTTTTCTTTCATAAGCTTAAGAAGTCTTTTTAATTTAAATAAAAGAAACTTTTCGCTGTATGGTTCGTCTTCCGGTGTCAGCCACAGATCGTCAAAAGATGAGATATGAGCAGCGGAACAGGTGGACATGATATATTTATCGCAGACAAGGATTTTATATGCACTGACGGATGAAATGTCCATATCGGCAGGAACTGAATTGCCGTCTAACATAAGAACATTGTCAAGACTGCGGGAAGGTACGGAAGCGACATCGTCAAATATGTTGAATACAAAACCGCTGTCTTCAATATCTTCGAGATCGGCTGCGATATTTCTTATATAATTATTTTTTGCTATGATATCTATGTGAAACATATTAGAGAACATTTTATTACACTCCTGATACTTAAATATTAAATCACATTTTAAATTATATAGCAAATTTTTTTTCTTTGCAAGGATTTTTCTTGAATTTATCGAATTTTATACTCGAAATCGGAAAATATTTCCGATTTCGAGTGTGCCGGCTGCGTGCCGCAAAGCGGCTATTTACTTTATCGCAGCCGTGTACATAAATTTATACTGAGTGAGCAAATTTATTTTGCTCACCAGTATAATAAAATTTTTTTCTTTTATATTTTCCTCCTGCAAATATGATTTAAGATGAAAAAATTTCAATTATTTTAAATTTAAAATTTATATTTTCGGGTTCGGAGGATATAATATCATATTCATCTTCGGAAAGACATTTTTTCAATTTTATGCGGTTTTCTTCATCTATACTTTCTTTAGAAACATCAACAAAACAAAGAGGAGGATAAAGAACACACCACCAATTCCTGCCATTTCCATCTCCGATGGTTATTCTGAGGGCTTCATAATCTCCG
>JAFUUG010000549.1 GCA_017483905.1 Bacillota bacterium | reverse complement strand
CTTGCTGTTATCTGGATATTCCTGATAAAGACCGAGAGATGACATTTCATAATTTTTAGCTTGCAAGGTCTGATTTTCAAAATCAATTCTGTAATCAATACGCGGGTCATACATCAGATCGCCATTTTGTACGAAAGTGTGCATAAGGGTAAGTTCGCTGCCGTTAATTTCTATTGAGAAATCTTCCATACCGTCTATGCCTTTGTATTTTTCGGCTGAATGTTCACCGCTGAATATTTCGGGATAGAGTTTTTGGAGGTTGACAAAATTTCTGTGTGCAGTGGTATTGGGAAACTTTTTAGGTTTATCAACAGATTTTTCTTTCTTTTCAACAGTAGGTTGTTCGGTAACTTGCATTTCTGCCTGTTCTTCAATAATAGGCTCGACAGCTTCTTTTGCTTCCTGCACAGCATTTGGAAGTTCCAGCTTGCCTGTTTGGGCAAAATTTAAGACTATCCGCATATTTTCTTCGGATAGTCCTTCCATAAGTGCTATGTTATTGTCAAACTCGTTTTTTGCGGTCATGTAGAAAAGTGTATCATCACTTACCCTGTCACGGTTGCCGTAACTCTCGATCATTTTAAAGAACAGGTTTTTGTCTGTTTCCCCGTTTTCGGTAGCAATACGCGCCGCAAGCCTTACTGTATCTGCATTGAAATATACCGTTGTAAAATCGTGCGGGTTAGGCTGAAACATCATTTTGAGTTCGCCAACCTCGCGTCCGTGATAAAAACGATATATTTTATCATCGGCTTTTGTTTGCGGGGCGGATTCGGAAATTATATTTTCAAGGCTCTTTTCACCGGCGTTTATCTGAAAATCGTTTCTTTCAAGGCGGAAGTTATCTATGTAATAGGTGTTTTTATCTAAAGTGGTGTTATAACAAAAATCGGATTCGGGATTTTCGGGTACTACCTCAATCCTGTAGCCATCATCCTTTTTAACAAAGGTGAAGTTTTCACCTTTTACACTTATAACATCGCCCTCACTCATAAGGTCTATCTGTGCCTTTACAAACTTTTCGCGTTCATATCTTTTGCGCTCGGCACCGGTGATATAAATATCGTTTGCAATGAGCTCTTTTAAAACCTTGTCAACATCATTCCATTTCAAAAGTCCTTTAAGTTCGCCGCTTTCGCCTATCCACTGAATTGAAAAGCCTTTCCCATCGCGATCCATGCCCTTAATATCTCCGATATTTTCGGCAGGCCCGCCGTAACCGCCTATACCATACTCATTTTTTAGAGCGGTTATACGCTTTTTGGTGTCTTTTTCGGTATTATACAGTTCTTCAATTCTGAATTTACCATTGGCAAAGTTCGAACCATGTACAAGTGCTTTTATGACAATGCTTTTTGGTATTCCCCGTATATGTTCTTCATCGGTAACGGGCTGTGCCGCATCTTCCGCCGCTGTCTGCATCTGCTTATATTCGGGCGATGTAATATATCTTTCCCAATCGGGTACTTCAATGCCGAATATCCCGTTATGATTTTCAATATCTTCTATTGACTCCGCCATACTTTCCGTGTTATCATCATAGAGAAGATATATAGGAAGATTTTTGTTTTCCCATATATCAACAGCAGCTTATTCCGTGAGGGGCAGCATTGCTTCATAGGTGTAACCAAAGTTGTTCCTGTCCTCTATTGACATATCGGGATCGGGCATATTGGCTTTTACCGTTTCCGAGATAATATAAGGCTGTTCGGAAGATTGTTCCTCAATAGTGGGTGTCTCAAATGTTGCTTTGACCTGCTCAATTATTTCATTGCACTTATCAAGGTCATTCTTGCTCATTGTCAGCGTTACGGCATCGCCGTTAATCTTACCGCTATGCTTTATGCCGTTTTCCTTAAAGGCTTTCGAAATTGCAATGCCTAAATCTTTATCGAATTTTTCATAGTGCTTTTTGGGGATATACTTAAAAACAGTATTGCCGATAATATCGTTCCCATCCGATTTTTCAACGGACTTTTCGTTTTTTGCAGCTTCTTTTATCTGCTCATCCAAATATTTATTCACGCGGGGCAGATATTCTTCAAGTGTGCCGCTTTCTTCTTCATGGATAGGGTTAAAATCAACTTTTATGCCCGCAAAATGATAATCTTCTCCGTTGAAAATGTTGAAAAGTGCATCCTCGCGCATTGTACCGTCATACTCGATAACTATGTCAATATCCGAGTTTTCGTTCTCAATGCCCCTGCTGCGCGAACCGTACAGTGTTAAGTCATTGATCTTTACATCAAGGTTATTATCATCAATATAGCCCTGAACCACATCGAACATAATAGCTTCAAGGTTATCAAGGTCAACATTTCCGATAGGCTTGTATAATTCTCTTGTTTTGGCGCGGTGTTCTTCAACCACCTGCTGGGCAGCAACATCATTTATTATCTTGTCGCACTCGTCACGGTCAGCTTTGCTAAATGTAAGGGTTATGGGGCCGTTATCATTTATCTTGCCGCTGTAATCTAT
>JAFUUG010000548.1 GCA_017483905.1 Bacillota bacterium | reverse complement strand
TCAAGAGCCGGCTCTGCTTATAATACGGCTTGTTACTTTAGGTCATCTGTTGTTGAGGCAAGTGCGGATTATATCATTGATGACGAAAATGTATATCTTTGCAATTCGGATATAAAGAACTATTACTCTTGGTCTGTTGGCGGTAGTAAATATAACCATATGTCAACATCCGAAGGTGGCAAATACTACGGCAAATGTACAAACCAAAACAGTATCTCCATTGAGATCTGCTCGAATAAGACTAACAGAAATAGCCTGTCGGGAGATGATTCCGATTGGTACTTTACAGAAAGCGAATTGAAGCTCGCTGCGGAACTGACCAAAGAGCTTATGATGGAATATGAAATACCACTTGACAGAGTTATCATGCATCATCATGTAACGGGAAAGTGCTGCCCTAATCCGTGGTGCTTAAACGAGATAAGGCTCTCAAAATGGTATGATTTTAAGAAAATGTTGTCGGGTGAAAAGAAAAAGGAGGATGCCGAAATGCTTACGGAAAGCTATATAACAGTAAATGGAAAAACAATCAAGATAAACCGAATACTCAAGGATAACAAGAACTACATTGAACTTCGAGGACTTGAAAATGCGGGATTTGATGTCGGCTTTGATGTATCAAGCAAGCTGCCGATCCTAAATAATAAGCCGAAGGAACTTTTTATCTCCGTTGACGGACAGGAAACCTCTGTCGAGGCGATAAACATAAACGGCAGTAATTATGTGCCGATTCGCAGTATTGCCTCTGCAACGGGAGCCTTTGATGTGGAATATGTTGACGGAAAAGTTATTGTAAAAACGAAATAACGTATAGCGTGAGTGTTTTGTAAATTTAGAACATCCACGTTTTTTAGTTCTTAAAACACCTCTTTCTGTCCTTTAACTATTAGAGGAGATTTTTTCAAAGGCACTTCGGATTTTATGAATTTTGTTTGCCTATAGAAATATCAGATAACAGAGAGGTGTTTATAATGACCAATGAACAGAAATCAAAAATAGCATTACTCCGCAATAAAGGTGCGACTTTTACAGAAATATCAAAAGAGTTGAATATTTCGATAAATACCGTCAAGTCATTTTTCAGACGCTGTAAAGGTGAGGTTTTTTGCAAGTCCTGCGGCAAGCCGATCGTTCAGCCGAAAGGAACGAGAGAGAAGAAGTTTTGCTCCGACAAATGCAGAATGGCTTGGTGGAACAGCCACAGAGATGATGTGAACAAAAAAGCGATATACAGTTATAAATGTTGCTGCTGCGGAAGTAAATTCCAAGTTTACGGGAATTCACACCGTAAATATTGCAGCCGAGCCTGCTATATAAAATCAAGATTTGGAGGTGCCGAAAATGTCTGAGGCGGAATTCAGAAATGAAAAATTGTATCAAACCACAATGAGCATAGCAAAGAAATTGTTGACCGAGGAAATTATATCAAGGAGTGACTATTGTCAGATTGATACAATGTTCAGAAAAAAATACAAGCCTGTTTTCGGCACATTATTTTCGGATATTTCGTTGATAAATATCGAGTTTTGAGTGATATATAGTACGAAAGGAGTGATCGAATGGCAAAAATAAGAAAGATAGAACCTATCGTACCAACAATAAAAAAACTAAAGCGGGTAGCTGCGTATGCGAGAGTTTCTATGGAGAGTGACAGATTGAACCACTCACTTTCCCAACAGGTCAGCTATTACAGCGAGCTGATACAAAATAATCCTAATTGGGAATATGCCGGTGTTTATACCGATGCTTTCATAAGCGGCACATCAACAAAAAATCGTGAAGCCTTTATGCGAATGATTGATGACTGCGAAAAAGGTATGATCGATATAATCCTTACCAAAAGTATATCGAGATTTGCGAGAAATACGGTTGATTTGCTGCAGACGGTAAGACGACTAAAAGAGCTTGGAATCGAAGTACGCTTTGAAAAGGAAAATATAAGTTCTTTATCGGCTGATGGGGAGCTTATGTTGACATTGCTTGCCTGCTTTGCGGAACAGGAAAGCGTATCGCAAAGCGATAACATCAAATGGAGTATCCGAAAAAAAATTGAAAAAGGGGAGAGCTGGGGAATTTATGCTTTCGGTTATGACAGAGATTTTAATGTTATCGAAAGTGAGGCGGCAGCAGTCAAAAAAATTTATGATGACTATCTTGCCGATGTGCCTATGGCTCGAACTGCCAAATGGCTGAAAGATAACGGATACCGATGTACTACAAAGCAATTTATAAAAGGTGTTCTATGCAACAATATTTATATGGGCGATTTGCTTTTGCAGAAATATTTTTCACCGAAATTGCGGCAGTTTAAGAAGAATAACGGCGAGCTGCCAAAGTATTATGTTGCCGAACACCACGATGCCATTATAAGCAGAGATGTATATGATGCGGTACAGAGCAAAATGAAGAAAAGTCTTGAATTCAACAAAGAAGCACACAGGATATCAGGGGTTTTGTGTTTTTCGGCAAAAATGACCTGTGCTTGCTGCGGAAGTCATTATGTATCATACACCCGTAAGATGTGGGTATGTTACAAAAAGCTGCGAAGCAAAAAGGCGGACTGTAAAAGCAAAAACGTATCAGAGAAAAAGCTGAAAGCCATTATTTGTGAAATGCTCGGACTTGATAGCTTTGATGAAAATACATTCACAAATAAAATAAGCAATATTCTCGTTCATCCGAGCGGCGATATGATATTTACGTTTTATAGCGGAAGAAAAGAAACAAGGCATATAGAGTTTTATGATTCCGAAAAGAGAAAATATTTAGACCCGCATACGAAAATTTACGGCTATACCTATACGGATGATGGTTATATCATCAATGAGGAAGAGGCGAAAGCGGTAAGAATGGTATGTGAAGATTATCTGAACAACATGAGTATATCGGATATTTCACGAAAAATGGAGAGTCTTGGATATAAAAGCAAACGGGGTAAATTTTCAAGAAAAATTGTTCTCTACATTTTGAGCAATCCGTTTTATAAAGGAACGAGAATATATCCTGCGGCATATTCGGGAACGGGTAAGGAAGAAGTTGTCGAGAATGATCACCCGGCAATAATCAGTGCTGAAGAATACGAGAAGATAAGGGAAAGACGAGAGATATATAAGGAGCGAAAATGGAAAAGAAAATAACAAAAATTCCCGCAACGATAGGCAAATATACATCAAAGCCTATCAACAGCAGGGCGAAACGGAAAGTAGCTTGTTACGCAAGGGTAAGCACTGATCACGAGGAACAGCAAACAAGCTATGAGGCACAGGTCGATTATTACACGAACTACATAAAGGGTAGGGGTGATTGGGAGTTTGCGGGTGTGTACACAGATGAAGGAATCTCCGCAACATCAACAAAAAGAAGAGATGGTTTCAACACTATGATAGCCGATGCGTTAAGCGGAAAAATCGATCTGATAATAACCAAATCGGTAAGCAGGTTTGCAAGAAACACGGTGGACAGTCTTACAACGATAAGGAAACTAAAAGAACATAATATCGAGTGTTATTTTGAAAAAGAGAATATATGGACATTTGACGGTAAGGGCGAATTACTTATCACGCTGATGTCGAGTTTAGCGCAGGAAGAGAGCCGTTCCATTTCGGAAAATGTAACATGGGGACAAAGAAAACGGTTTGCAGACGGAAAGGTCAGCTTTGCATATTCAAGGGTGCTTGGGTTTGATAAAGGCGAAAATGGGCAGATAGCTGTAAATCAGAAAGAAGCCGAAACGGTCAGGCTCATTTTCAAGCTCTTTCTTGAAGGAATGACACCTCATACTATTGCGGTAAAACTTACCGAAATGGGCATAAAATCTCCAATTGGTAAGGATAAATGGAATCGAGGTACAATACGCAGAATGCTCTCGAATGAAAAATATAAGGGTGATGCTTTGCTGCAAAAGGAATTTACGGTAGACTTTTTAAGCAAAAAGATGAAAAAGAACGAGGGGGAAGTACCGCAGTATTATATTGAGGGAAATCACGAGGCGATAATCAGCCCACAGGTTTTCGACCTTGTTCAGGGAGAGCTTGAAAAGCGTAAGCGGGAAAAAGGTATGAGGTACAGCGGAGTGAGCATATTCTCAAACAAAATAAAATGCGCCGACTGCGGCGGGTGGTTCGGCTCTAAGGTCTGGCACTCAACGGATAAGTACAGACGAGTGATATACCGCTGCAACAGCAAATACAACGGAGCAAAGTGCGAAACACCTCATCTGACCGAAGAAGAGATAAAAGGAATGTTCGTAAATGCTTATAACAAGCTGCTTACGGAGAAAAAGGAGATAATCGCAAATGTGGAATTGATGCGGAAAACATTGTTTAACACCGATGACCTTGAAGCCGAGCGTGATAAACTGCAGGAAGATATGAAGATACTTGTGGATATGACGCATAACATTGTAGCCGAAAACGCAAGGATAATACAGAACCAAGACGAATACCAAAAACGCTATGACGGACTGGTGCAGAGATACGAAAAGGCAAAAAGCCAATATGATGAGGTGGTCTATCGCATTGAACAAAAGGAAACACAGAGCGAAAAAATGCGGCTCTTTATAAAGACATTGAAAGAGCAGGACGGCATCATCAACGACTTTGACGGAGCATTATGGAGCAGTAC
>JAFUUG010000547.1 GCA_017483905.1 Bacillota bacterium | reverse complement strand
CTGCATGACCTGTGCACGCCCCATTTCAAGTCCCTCTCTTGTCACGAATGAATTAAGAGCCATATTCTGTGCTTTAAACGGAGCAACGCTGTAGCCATCCTGTCTGAATATTCTGCATAAGCCTGCACATATCAGACTTTTCCCCACATTTGACATTGTCCCTTGTATCATTATAACACCTTTCATTGCCTTTTCACTTCCTCAAATATTTTTTATACACCGATATTTTTCATGCAGTTTATCAGTTTGACATTATCTTCATGCTTTCTTACCGCCGTCCTGAAAAACTTTTCATCAAGCCCTCTGTAATTTCCGCATTTTCTTATCAATATCCCCATATCAATAAGCTTGTCAGCCTTTTCTTTTTCCCACTTAAATAATATAAAATCAGCTTCGGATTTAAAATATTTTATCCCCATTTTTTTAAATTCATTTTCAATAAATTCTCTTTCACTTTTTACATATTCTCTCGTTTTTTTCACATATTCTTTTTCGCTTATCGCCGCTACACCGACAGCCTGTGCTATTCCCGATACATTCCATGGCGGCAGTACCTTATATATTTTCTTTATAATATCAACATTTCCGCAGATCCCGTACCCAAGCCTTATATATGGTATTGCATATATCTTCGTAAATGATCTTATTACAAACAGACTGCTTCGTTCCTTGCAATATCCGGCCGCCGATAATTTTTCTCCGCCGCATACAAATTCGATAAAGCTCTCGTCAATTACAGCGATTATCCCTCTTTCATCACATTTTTCTATTATCTTTTCAAGTAACTCTTTTTTTATCATTTTTCCATCGGGATTATTCGGACTGCACAGAAAAGCAATATCCACCTCATTATCAAGCCACCCTATAATATCATCTCTTATCTCAAATCCGTCCTCTTCCCTCATTTCATAATATATGACTTCAGCCCCGAAAGCCCTTGCCGCATTCTCGTACTCTGAAAACGACGGCACAGCAATAAGAACCCTTTTCGCCCTCACCGCCGAAACTACTCCATATATAAGTTCCGCCGCACCGTTTGAACATATGACATTATCCCTTCCGACATTTTCCTTTTCGGCAATCTTCCCTCTTAACTCTCTGCAATACATATCAGGGTATCTCTCTGTATCGTATATGCTTTTCTCTATCGCCTTTTTAATATTTTTACTCACACCAAGAGGATTTATATTTACCGAAAAATCAATAATATGTTTTTCCGAAAATTTTTCAAATGAGTAAATATCTCCTCCGTGAACATTCACAATATCCATGTAAACACCGCTCTCACCGCCGACATTACAAGCAAAGCCATTACAGATGCCACATACATCAGTTTGTTTGCCCGCACTATCGCCTCATCATCTATTTTTTCCAATCCATCGCCGATATAAGGCTTTTCATATAGTTTTCCAAAATAATACGCATTTCCGGCAAGCCTTATCCTGAGTGCTCCCGCACAGACAGCCTCCGTCTGAGCAGAATTCGGACTTGCATGATTATATCTGTCCCTTTTGAATATCCTTATGGCATTGTTTCCGTCCTCACCCGTAATAAAGGCTGCAAGTATCATAAAGAAAGCCGATATCCTCGACGGCAAAAAATTAAACACATCATCAGCCCTTGCCGAAAATCTTCCGAAATACAGATACTTCTCATTTTTGTATCCAACCATGGAATCAAGTGTATTCACAGCCTTATAAAATACTCCGCCGACACTTCCGAATATCACTATATAAAATATCGGAGCTATAACTCCATCAGAGAGATTTTCAGCCACCGTTTCCACCGCCGCCTTTATTATCCCCTCTTTATCAAGCTTTTCGGTATCTCTTCCGACTATTCTTGAAACAGCTTTCCTTGCCCCGTCAATGTCATTTATCTTAGTTTTTTCGTATACCTTCATACTTTCTTTTTTCAATCCGCTTGCAGCTATCATAAAATAACATATTACACTTTCAGCCGCTATCCCCAAATACGGGCTTGCAAAATAACTTATCTTTATAATAATTACCGAAACGATCGATGAAACACCGCACACAAACAACCAAAGCAGAGCACCTCCGATGATCTCACCGTCTTTATCTTTCGGCATGACCTTTCTTATCACCTTTTCACCGTTCTCTGTCAGCTTCCCTATCATTCTTATCGGATGATACGCAGAATCGGGATCACCCAGAAACATATCTGCCACAAATCCGATAATGACCGCAATTATACACTCCATTTCATCAACCCTTTATCTTAGTTCCTATTCCGCACTGCACTCTCCATACTTCCTCGCACGCAGCCGCAATATCACATAATATTCTTCCCGTTTCTTCTCTTATGTATCTTTCTTCTTTTTCGATCGGCACAATACCGCACCCTATTTCACAGCTTATTATAACATCATATTTTCCGTCTTTTATCTTCTCAAAAATATCTTCTCTCTTTTCGCCTTTTTTGAGTTTTTCCCTCATATATTTTTCAAATCCGCAGAATATATTTTTATCCTTGAATCTATCCCTCGCAAATTTTTCTTTTCCCTGAAAAGCACCGCCGATTACCAATATCATAATTACACTCCATTCATTTTCCGTAAAAATACCGCAGCCGCAAGTATCGCCAGTTCGCACACCTGTAAAAACGCCCCCGACAGATCTCCGCTTATACCGCCGAAATTTTTAACGCAATTTATATAATGCCCCGCAAAGCAGATAAGAGATACTGCCGCTGTAACTATACCGCCTGTCATATCAACGCATATCATCACAGCACACTCCAAAATAAACCCGATAATACAGACCGTTACCGATAATTTTTGGCTTGCGCCCTTTCTGAATGCTGCCGCAAGACCGGTATTTTTTGCAAGCGGAAAAGTAAGCACCGCTGCTCCGCTCAGACTTCTTGAAATAAAATACCCCATGCAAACCGTAAAGATATTATCCCCTATACCCTCGCACCATAATCCCGTACTGAGTGCAAAATATCCTATGCCTCCCATCACCGCAAAAGCACCGCAGTTAGGGTCTTTCATTATCTCGAGTCTTTTCTCTTTATCCACATAAGAGCCAAGTGCATCAAATGTATCCAGAAGTCAGTCAAAATGTATCCCTCCCGTAATGATAACAGGTATCAGCGTCATAAATACACCGTACATCACATTCCCGGCTCCGACAGTTTTAAGAAGTTTATCCGAAAAATACATCACTGCCGCCAAAACAGTTCCTATCAGCGGAAAAAAGCAGAATATATATTTCATATCATCTTCACTAAGTTCAACCTTTGGCATAGGCACTCTGCTATACATAGCAAAAGCAGCTACCAATGACTTTATCGGCATATCTTCACCCCTATCCCGCAGACGACTTCCGTCACATCATCTGCCATCTCTGCAATTCTCGTATTTATTTCTGCCAGACATTTCATGTATTCAAGCGTATCCTTATCATATTCTGTTCCGTCATCAAATATATTGTTTGATACTATTATCAGTACGGCACATTTTTCGCTTATCATTTTTATATCTTTCACTATTTTTTCCGCAGTTTTTTCCCTATCCGCACCATCTCCAAAAAATTCATTCGCCGTCAGATTTGACATACACTCAAGCAGCACCGTATCATTTTCATTTAATTCAAGCCTTCCTATATCCCTGTAACATTCTATCGTTTCAAATCCCTTTCCGATTCTTGCTCTTCTGTGCTTTTTTATCTTTTCCTCGGTTTCCTCTCCCCATGGTATCATAGTTGCAATATATTTCAATTCTCCGCCCTCTTTCACGGCAAGAGTTTCCGCATATTCACTTTTTCCGCTGCCACTGCCGCCGTATATCAGCCTTATCATTTTTCATTTCTTCTTTCTTAACATTTCTTCTTCACATTTT
>JAFUUG010000546.1 GCA_017483905.1 Bacillota bacterium | reverse complement strand
TTGCACCTACAGTATAGCTGTATCCCGCACTTCCGCTTACCTTTGAAATTTCAGCCGATGTCAGAGCTTTTCCGTTTAATGTAAATGTATCAACAACATATCCCGTTTCAGGTTCTGCCTTTATCGTAAGAACATCACCCGCTTTTATTATTGAATAGTTTTCAAGCTCTTTCACATCACCTTTTCTTGTTACTGCTACATTCTTAGGTATTGTGATATAGTGGAAATTCTCGTTTGAAGTCTCTATCAGAACGTGTTCGTTTTCTCCGACAACATATTCCGCAACTCCGTTAATTACCGGTGCTGCTTTACTTCCATTTATTATTACGATAGGAATGTTCTTGTATGCGTCCTTGAGTTTTATTTTAAGTATATTTCCTTCCGTAACATAGTCTTCCCCGTCAGTTACAGTATAGTCATATTCCGTATACGATGCACCCTCATAAGTTTTTGAAGCAGCCTTAGGCAAAGAAGTTTTTATATTGTCAAAAGGCATACCGTCTTTTGTTATAGACTCAATAGCATTTTCTGTATTAAATACCTGACCCTTTACAATTATTTCAGATGCATCTATACCGTTTACAAACGAAACTTTCTCCACATTGAATTTCTTATTTGCCGCGTAGCTTATAATCGTAGATACGTCATCCGTAGCAAGTCTTATTCCTTCCGGAGTATCTACGAGCGGATCAAGTGCTGTAGGAAGACTGGCATTAGACGGAGCAATAACACGGCTTATATTGGTACAGCCCTTGAATGCCTGTTTTTCTATTTTTGATTTACCCGGGAATGTAACAGTCGTAAGCTTGTTGCATCCCGAAAAAGCAGTTTCGAGTACAGTATCGAGTCCTACATTCAGTTTCACTTTACTAAGCTCTGTACAATTCATAAAGCAGCTTATGCCTATGGTCTTGCAATTTTTAGGCATAAATACTTTTTCAAGCATTTTACATCCTTTGAAAGCTTCTTTTCCGAGCGTTTCTATGTTGTCACTGAATTCTATGGATTCAAGTGCGGTACAGCCGCTGAATGCAGTATCTCCTATATAATGTTTACGCTGCGAAGCATCTGTACCGTCGGGTACATTTTCAAATGATACTTCTTTAAGTTTTGTATAACCCGTAAGTGCTCCTATTTCTATAGACATATTTCTGAATGTAAGTTTTTCAAGATAGTTTTTCATTGAAAGCCTGCTGTCCTCAGGAAGCCATCCGTTTTCAAAAGCATTTTCTTCCGCTGTAAGCTCTCTTCCGAGAACTTCTTTCAATTTAGTCTTGTTTACGCCAAGCCTGAATCCCTTGAATTCATCATCTTTAAGATAATCGCCCTTTATCGGCTCTCTCACCGTAAGTGATTTGAATCCGCCTCTGTAACCGAGTATTATTCCCTCTATACCTATTATGGTACGTCCTTCTTCGTTAAGACCTACACTGTAATTGTATACAAGGAATTCCTCATCGGACATATCTTCATCTTTGTCCTTTTTATTATCAACAAAAGTAATGGAGTTCGCTGTTGCAAATTCCTGCGCCCCTGTTCTTGCGGGAGCTTCGATTTTAAGTTTTGAACAACCGGCAAAGGCATCTTTGTTTATCAGTTCACTTAAAGCACTCTTTGTAAACACTATCTTTTCAAGGTTAGAGCAATCAAGAAAAGCATTTGCGTCTATCCTTGTAAGGAATCTCATTTCAGGTATCTTTTTAAGACTCTTACAGCCGTTGAATGCACCGCCTGAAATATAACTGCAGAAATTGGTATATCCAAGTGCCTTATGTCCGCCTGTTTCCTGATCGAATACGATAGTACCGCCAAAATGTTCTTTATCCTTTACCGATACTTCCGTAAGATTTTCACAGTTTTTGAATGTATCCGAGCTTATTCCAAGCCAACCCGGTGCAAGTATAAATGAATTTAAAGATTTACACTCTTCAAATATACCCGTTCCTATTGTCCTTTCACTTTTCTTTGCCGTATAGTGTGCATTTGAATAATTTGTCTGTTCCGAGAGATCGGCAGTTATAAGATAAGGACAATTGTAAAATACCCTGTTACCGAGCTTTGCGATACATACAAGCGTCAGTTCCTTATATGCCGAGCCTGCAAACGCACTGTCAGCCAGTGTCTTACAGCTGTTTATATAAGCTGAACCGGGAGTTTCGCTATATTCATTCGTTTCTCCCGCAAGTGCGAATACAGGCAGAGAAGAAGCCTCCGTACCGCAGTTGGCAAAAGCATTCGCTCCTATCGTATCTGCACAGTATCCGGTTATGATACATTTTGCAAGTTTTTTACAATCCTCAAAAGCATTCTTTCCTATAGTCTTTACGAAACCGTTCAATCTGAAATCTTCCATAGCCGATCCCATAAATGCGGCTTCATTTATACTTGTACTTACATCACCGTTAATAAGTACGTTTTTAAGTTTATCAGTCTTTTCAAAGCAGCCTGTGCCTATCGTTGCACAAGTTCCCGCAAACTCTACCGTTTGAAGTTTTTCCGCACAGCTGAATGCTCTTTCTCCTATTTCCGTAAGTCTTAATGCACTTACCTTAAAATCAACAATGTTTTTGTTTCCACCCGAATAAGTCTTTGTTGTTTCATCATATTTTGCACCAAAAGCATATGTTTCTATTTTTGTTACATCTTCAGGAGTCACAAATGTATCTCCGGCTTTATTTGCAGGATATATATTAAGAGTAGTACCTCTTGCACCGTATAAGCAGCCATCTGCTACCTTATATGTACTGTTTGACTTTCCGACCGACTCATTTACATCCAGTATTTCCTCAAGTTTAAGACAGTTTGGAAAATACTCTTTATATTTAAGTGTAGCTGTATATGTTGAACTTATACGGAATTGTTTGAGTGACGTACAGTCCTTGAACGCATTTTGTCCGAGAGTGTTCATGTATTCGGGCATCTCAAAGTATTCCATTGCCGTACAGCCCTCAAAAGCAGACACACCGAATGAAACGGTATTATCCGTTGTCTCTACTCCCGACATATCAAACTTTACATTTTTAAGAGCAGTACTTCCTTTAAAAATATTAGTCTTAAAATCTACGATTCTTCCCTTTGAAGCCGTTTCTTTTTTTATGGAGATATTTACATCCGTCAATTTAGGAAGACCGCTTACGGCACCCTCTTTTACAGTTATGTTCTTTGTAAGCGTCGGAGTTGTTTTTGCATAATCCGTAAACCAGCCGGCTTTTGCGGGAACATTAAATCTCATAGTTAAGCTTTCAAGAGAATTACAGCCCTGAAAAGCGTATTCACCTATATAAGTAAGAGAATCGGGCAATTCTATATTCTTTGCCTTACTTCCGTTAAAGGCCGCACTTCTTATACCTAAAATAACAACTTTTGTTTTTTTGTTATTTATATTTATTTCCACACTTGATGGAATCTTTATATTGAAGTCACCGCTGTCGGCATTTGAAACGGTTTTTATCATACCAAGTGTAAGATCTCCGTTATCTCTGCTTGCTTTCAGCTCTTCAGGCATCGGTACTTCCTTATCCACTTCAGAATTGAGATCCGGTATGATCGTTACACCGTAAGTATTTCCCTTAGCTGTCACACCTGTATCGACTCCGCCTGCTTTTATTACATTTCCCTCTTCATCAAGCACAAGTGCTATACCGTTTTCATCTGCAAGTGCAGTTATCTCATTTGAACTGTCTTCTTGCGAAACTACGGTTTCTTCCGAATTTTCGTTTTCCTCATCATTTTCTTCGGATATAGCCTCATCATCTGCTGTATAGCTTTCTCCGCTGTCAGGTGAAGCAAGTCCTGTCATTATATCCATGTCATCAGGCAGTACCGCCGTCACTTCATCTTCTTTAACACTGCTGTTTTCTTTGCTTTGAATAACCGCATTGCTATCGGCATCCTGTGCGTTAACAGCCGATACACTGCCAAATATCATCGAAGCACATAATGCCATACTTACAAATCGTTTCATTAATAAAAACCCTCCATAAATAATTTTTAAATATACCCGTAAGCATATTTTTGCCTAATGGTATAACAAGACATTAGACCAAATGCAGACTCCTGCGATTTGGTATAATATCAGAATTTACTGTTTTTTTCATATTGCTTTAGTATATAATCCTTAGATGCCTTAAGTCCCTTTATCCTGTTCTGATTTTCAAGCCTGACTTCTGTAAAAATTCTCCTGTTTCTTTCTTCTCTCACTCTTATCCTGACATCTATATCCGTCACTTCCTTTATCTTCTTCTTCATTTTTTCTATTTCTGCGGCATAAATATCTCTGTTTTCATTCAGTTCACCGTTAAAAGTCTTAAAAGTAGATAAAAAAGCCTCGTCTATCTTCATCAGTTCATCTATTATATTCTGTTTTTCCTTTACAGCCTCCCCAAGCATATAATCTCTGTCCTCACCTTTAAGCGTTGTGAAGAACATTTCCTGCTTTTCGGTTATGGACTCGATCTGTCTTAAAAGTTCCTTTTTTCTGTCAAGATTATCAATAAGTATTTTAATTTTTGTATCAAGATTTCTCATTCATAATATTTCCTTAAAATAATTATTCTTAAAATTCAAATTCGATGAATCCTGCCGCATAAGGAGCGATAAGATAAGTCTGCGTGATCGTAACCATTATTTTACCGTCTTTGATATAGAAATCAAATACTTCATCATCAAGTGAATTTATATCGGGAATAGTATCGGAAGAATAGAACATATCCGGTTCATTTTTTATCATTTCGTTTAATTTTTCTGTTCTTATCTTTCTTATCTCGTCTTCACTTTTTCCCGTTATATCCGATAATGACAGCTTTTCACCCGTCTTAGCATCAAATGTTTCGCACGTCAGGTATCCGTTTCCGTGAACGCCACCCGTATATACATATGTGTTTCCTTTATAAGAGATATATTTATCGCTCTCTTCCGTTATCCTGTATTCGATCGTTGATGAAAATGGACTGAATCCAAATTCGCTTGATTTTCTCTCTTCGTAAAATTCGCCTGCCGATTTTATTATATCTTCATCTCCGCCCATTTCGTTATCATTGCTTATATAATCATCACCCTGACTTTTGAGCCTTGCATATACTTTTTCCTTAACGGCATTATCGGTTTTATCGCTCAGCTTATCATAGTCATACCATTTCATAAATAAAACAGTTCCGTCTTCTGCCTTATATTCGGTATAGTAATCGTGTTTTTTGCTTTCATCACTGCTGTCGGCAGAATTATCGATAAGATTTATTCCGTCATTGGTCGTTATACTTACCGTTCTGTTTGAATTATCCCAGTTCACATCAGCACCGAAAGCCTCCGAAACAGCCCTCAGCGGCACAAGCGTTCTTCCGTTTACAATCTTGGCTGCGACATCGAG
>JAFUUG010000545.1 GCA_017483905.1 Bacillota bacterium | reverse complement strand
TTTCCTCGTTAAAAGCCCACAGATCCTCTATTGAACCGCCGCCCCTTCCGAGTATTATCACATCTGCATTTTTCCATTCATTTATTTCCTTTATAGCATTTACTATATCATCAGCCGCATTTTCGCCCTGTACAAGTGTCGGTCTTACCGCTATCTTTACATTTTTGTTTCTTCTTCCCGTCACTCTTATTATATCACGCACAGCCGCACCCGTAGCAGAAGTTATAACAGCTATGCACTTAGGATATTCGGGCAGTTTTTTCTTATGTTTTTCATCAAAAATACCTCTTTTTTCAAGTTCCTTTTTAAGCCTTTCAAATTCGGCATATAAGTCGCCCTTTCCCGCCTTTTCCATACTTCTTGCATATAACTGATAACTGCCCGTTTTCTCGTATATCGAGATATATCCGCCGACTATCACTTTCATTCCGTTTTCGACTCTGAATTTCATATTCACTGCACTTGATCTGAACATTACACAGTTCATGGCACCGCCGCTGTCTTTAAGTGTAAAATAAAGATGCCCCGATGTATGCTCCTTGAAATTCGAGATCTCACCCTCAACATAAATATTTCCAAGCAGCACATCTTCATCAATAAGTGCCTTTATGTATTCATTGACTTTTGATACACTGTAAACACTTTTCATATTACCCCACCGTCGATCTTCCTGTTTATCGCACCCAGTATACCGTTTATGAATGATGAAGATTTTTTTTCACCATATTTTTTCGCCATTTCAACAGCCTCATTTATAGCCACCTGATTCGGTATATCATCATCATATTTCATTTCATATACAGCTATCCTCAATATCGCAAGATCTACTTTAGCGAGCCTTTCTACCTTCCAGCCCTTCGTATTTTCACCTATTATCCTGTCAATATCTTCTATATTCTCACTTATTCCGAATACAGCCTTATTTACGAATTCTTCATTTATCACCAACTCTTCATATTCGGGATCGTCTTTCTTTTCTTCTTCAACTTCATCTCTCAGAACCTCATAATAATTTTTGAGAGTATCTTCAATTTCATCCACACCGCTGAATTCACACTGAAATATGATATTGAAAACATGATTTCGTGCTGCTCTGCGGCTTTCCATTCTCGGTCTGCTGTTATTGTCCATTTTGTATTCTCCTATTTATACTATGTCTGTCACATTCACGCATACACTTCCGACTTTAAGACCTGTCATATTTTCGACATTTGTCTTTACATTCCTCTGTATCTCTTTAGCTGCACCTTTTATACAGCTGCCCTCTTTCAGTTCAACATTTACGGTTATCTGCATATTCTCTTCATCATTCTTTATCTCAACGCCCGTATTCATAATATGCTTTCTGCTTATCTTTTCAATAAATTCATCAGCAAAATTATTAGCCACCGCAGCAACACCGTCGGTATCGAGTGTCGATACCATGACTATCTCTGTTATTACATCATCGGATATTCTTAATCTGCCACCCGATTTATTCTCTTTCTCCATAAAGTCGCCTCCAAATTTCCAATTAATTACATTTTTTGACAAAATTTGCATATTTTTGTGCATAATTTCCAAAGTCATCAACATCTAATGACAATTTAATCATAAAATGTCAATAATTGACTTTTTTTGAATAATATATTAAAATTATTATTGTCCGGACAAAATATAAGGAAACACCGAACAATCCAAAAGAAAAATAAATTCAGCCTCAGCGAAGAAAGATCCTTTTGCTTTGATTTCTTCGGAAATTTATTTTTCACTCTGATCGTCAGCGTTTTCATCATACTGTTATTATATCGTACACTGTGAAAGGAGTGTTCTTAATGAAAGCCACAGGCATTGTAAGAAAAGTTGATGAACTCGGAAGAGTGGTTCTTCCGATCGAACTTAGAAATGTTCTTAATATTAAGCCAAAAGACCCTATCGAATTTTATGTCAGCACAGATAAGATAGTTTTGAAAAAATATCAGCCTGCCGATATATTTACCGGTGAAACTCGGGAACTCATCGAATATAACGGCAAGAAAATATCAAAAAATTCTATCCGTGAACTTGCTGCACTTGCAGGTTTCACTATCTCCGAAGAAACATCGTTTTCTTATGATGAAGACAGCGACCTTGACGATATCGACGAAGATCTTTGATACCGCAAACAGACCTGCTTGAACATATATCCCACATTCCGACAAATATCGGAATATAGGATATAGTCGTAAGACAGGTCTATTTTCATTTTTCTCCTAATAAAAATTTACTTCTGAATTCTTCTTCCGGACAAGGTTTTCCGTAATAATACCCTTGTGCATAGTCACAGCCGGCATCTTTTAAGAATTCCACCTGCTCCTTTGTTTCAACACCCTCACAAATAACTTCCATATTCAGATCTTTCGACATTTCTATAACGTGTATTATTATAGTCTTATCTCTGTTATCTCCGTAGTTATAGTGCAAAAATTCCTTATCAAGCTTGATTATATCAAACGGCAGCTCTTTAAGCAGATTAAGCGATGAATAAGCCGAACCGAAATCGTCCATAAGCAGTTTGAATCCAAGGTCTTTTAGAGCCATCATCGTATTTATTACAGATTCGTTGTCATCTATAAATATACTCTCTGTAAGTTCAAGCTCAACATATTCCATAGGTATGCCGTATTTTTTTACAAGTTTAACGAGTTTTTTCACAAACTGCGTATTGTTTATATGCGCCCTTGATACATTGACAGATACGGGAACAGTTTTTATACCGCTTTTAAGCCACTTTGCAATATATTCAAATACCCTTTCATACACATAGAAATCAAGGTCAACAATAAATCCGTTATTTTCAAATACAGGTATAAATTCATTCGGCGGAACAATGCTTCCGTCGCTCTGTTTCCATCTGACAAGAGCCTCCGCACCTATGACCTCGCCGTTATCGAGCCTGTTTTTAGGCTGTATATATACGACAAACTCTTTGTCCTCAAGTGCTTTTACCATTCTGCTCTCTATTATCTTCTGTTTGGATATCTTGTTGTGCATCTCATCGTCATAGACTTCACAGCGGCTCTCCATATTGCCCTTTACGTTCTTTCTTGCAATATTGGCTTTATCCATTATATAATTGAGTTCAAAATCATCCGGCTTAATGAAATAAAGTCCGCATATAAATACGATATCGAGATTAATATAAGCACCAAACTTATTGGCATTTACCATTCTGAACAGTTCATCGAGTCTTTGTCTTATTTCCGCCCTCATGTTATATCGCAGCAGCAGGATAAACTTATCATCCGTTGCCCTGCAAAAACATTCATGGGTATCTATCTTTTTTCTGATACACTCCGTAAGCGTTTTGAGTATAGCATCACCGTCCGAATAACCGAATGTTTCATTTATATACTTGAATTTCGATATATCCATATATGCAATAACATAGTTATATCCTTTTTCCTTGCGAACCTTATCAAGCAGATATTTTGCATCTTTTGAAAACTTGTTGATCGTTGGTGCTCCGGTAAGCGAATCAACATAAGTTGCCTGCTCAACATACTGTGATATATCGCTGTAGCTTATCAGAAATACTTCTTTTCCGTCGTGCCACATCATCTTTGTAGCTGTCATATTCAGATAGCTCATGCTTCTCTCTTCAAAGAATCTGACATTTGCCTCATTCAGATTATTTTTTATACCATATCTCGGGCAGTGCTTGCACATACTGTTTCTCCCGTAGAGAGCCTTGTAGCATATATCACCGTTTGCTGCACCCCCATGCAGATATGCAGGAAGATTTCCTATATATATTATCTCATTTGTTTCGGGGTCAACAGCATAAGAACATATTTTCTGACTTTCCGTTATTATACTGTTTATTCTCTTTTCGGTATAATACTTTACATCAGAACGCATTTTAAGCACATTATTGCAT
>JAFUUG010000045.1 GCA_017483905.1 Bacillota bacterium | reverse complement strand
TTCTTTTTCTTTCGATTCATATTCCTCCATTTTTTCAAATGGCTTATCGACATTGGCTTTTGCGGTTTCAAGCTGTGTTTTGGCTTTTGCAAGACTGTTTTCGTATTTTGGCAATTTCTCTGAGATATAATTATCTATCTGATTATCAAGTCTTTTTATATTTCCGTAAGTATCCGTTCCGAAAGAGATTTCATAAGAATCGGCATTTTTTATTTTGTAGGAATACATATTTGTCAGTGTGGAATATGCCACATCTATGTCAAATCCTCTGTATTTACCGATATTAAGACCATCGATTGCAGCAGTCGGAGATAACTTGTTGATAGCATCAAGCAGAGCTTGACCTGCTTCTTTTTTGTCATCATAGAATTTTTTGCCAATCGTCATACCGACAAACTCTTCCGATTTTGTTGCTGATGCCTGAGCAACATCTGTTTTACAATTTTCTATCAATCTCGTAAATCGTTCTATATCTTCGGGAAGTTTACGGTTTATCAGATATTGCAGATTACGATTATTCTCTTGATGAGCAGAAAAGAGCGTTTTTAACCTTGCGACTTCTACCTCAAGATTCATCTTGCGTTTGATTTTAGGATTTCCACTGGCAAGAGCTTTAAGTTGGGCATAGTTCAGACCGTTTTCATCTATATCCTCCGCACTCCTTACAGGTGATTTGCTTGTCATTATCTGAGATACAAATTTTTGTTTATTCTCAACAAGCTGATACAGATAGCTGTCAAAAGTGTTTTTTGTAACGTAGTTGAAAATATCGACCTCTTTGTTCTGATTACCTTGCCGTATGATTCTTCCATTGCGTTGTTCCAGATCTGCAGGACGGTAAGGACAATCTATATGATGTACGGCTTTTAACAGCTTTTGACAGTTAGTTCCCGTACCCATTTTTTGTGTCGAACCTAAAAGCACTCTGACATCACCATTTTGTACCTTTGTAAATAAAGTCTGCTTTTGTTCATCGGTCTTGCAATCGTGAATAAATGCTATCTCATTTTCGGGTACACCTTTTCAACAAGTTTCTGCTTTATATCATCATATACATTGAATTTTCCGTCATAGTGCGGTGTAGATAAATCGCAGAAGATCATTTGAGTAAGTTTATCTTGGCTTGTGCTTTCCCATATAGAAAAAACATTATTTACGCAGATATTGACTTTACTGTCGGGAAAATCGGGAAGTGTAGGATCTAACAATCTTTGGTCAAGAGCAAGTTTTCTTCCGTCATTCGTTATGTTAAGCATATTATCTTCTTTGCTTGTTACTCTCCTTTTTCTTATATTATCGGCTCGTACTGCAAGGTCAGCCACCATCTCTTTTTGTGTTTCGCTTGCTTCGACTGCAACATTGTGATAATTAGCCTGCATTCCCGTGATTCATAACTAGGAATGATGGGATATAGTATTTGAAAGTCGTATAAAATCTAAATTTTTTTCAATTGGATATTGCATTTAACCTAGTTATGTGTTATAATACATAACTAGGAGGTGTGATATGTCATCTATTATAAAAGCATTCGATAAGCGCAGTGGAAAC
>JAFUUG010000544.1 GCA_017483905.1 Bacillota bacterium | reverse complement strand
TCTTTCGGCAGAGAGGAGAGCCGTTTGTTGCTTTTTTCAAGTAATATTTTATAATCATCTTTATTGCAATAAAAACTGCAGTTACCACAGTTTGTTTCCGTAAGTATTCTGCATCCGTTTTCTCCGAAACCAAAACAATCTCGCTTCATCGTCGCACACTCCCTGCAAAAATATATCCCGATGCGTGAAAGGAGAAAGCACATCGGGATTTTGGTAAAAGAAAAGAGAGTAATCTTTTCGACCACTCTCCAATTCTTCGTATCATAACTATATCACATTTTTCCATTGACATCAAGTGACATTGAGTGCCAAGTTCAAGATTTTGTTAAATTTATTATTTGAAGACCTTTTTGCTTTGCATATTTAACGGTCATCCCTGTTCCGCTTCTTGGGTTTGTATAATAACATACACAAGTGCTGCTATGGTCAACAAGATAATAATTCCTTTTTCGCATACAATCACTTTCATAATTCTGTGATACATATATTACTTTATCGCACCTGTCTTTTATGTTTTCATACACTTCAACATCTTTTTTACGCCAACCGTCTGCTTGATTACAGCAAGGCAACACAAGTATCAATTTGATATTTGGGTATTTATTTTTTAAATCAAGAACCTCGCTCGCAGCAACAGTATCGAACCCTAATGCACCTCCCGCAAGGAAATCTGTATATCCATTTTCGATAAGAGCCTCTAATATTTTTCTTAAATCCTCTTTCACTTCGCTTAATTTATCTTTTTTTAGTTTTCTATGCCCTGTAAAACAACAAGCACCTTCATACATTGCCAACCCCTCCGATGAATGTATCTAACATCAATTAAATTTTATACGAATTGTTTGTAGATGTCAATATGTATCTATGATACATTCGTGAAGTTTACTTCCTCGTATATAGTACAATAATATACACGGAGGTGTTATTATGACAAAGGAAGAATTTGCGGATAGGCTTTCAAAACTTAGGCTTGCTAAAGGTGTATCTGCAAGAGATATGAGTTTATCAATAGGTCAAGGTGAAAGCTACATCAACAATATCGAAAACTGCATAAGCTATCCATCAATGACAGGATTCTTTTATATCTGCGAATTTCTCGGTATCTCACCAAAGGAATTCTTCGACACCGATTTGAGAAACCCATCAAAAGCAACCGAGCTTTTAGATGCTATCAAAGGACTCAACACCGAAAAAATTGAAATTCTTATAAGTGTTGCCAAAGGTTTTAAGCCGTAAATCATTTTAAGTGTGGATATCGTTCATCGCTTCGAGAGCTTCATCACGCAGGCGATATATGTGTCTTATTCCGTATCCCATCTCTGCGGATATCTCTTTCCAAGATTTAAAGCAAAGGTATCGAAGCTCTAAAAGTATGCGGTATTCATAATTATTTACAGCTTTTATTCTTTTCCTTACATCTCTCTTCAAATCAACAAGCGTGTCAATTTCGGTATTTATTTCGCTTTCCATATCCACTATTTTTGCAATGACATCTTCCATCTTGTGTACATTCCTTGTACCGCTTGGAGGAACATTGCTGAGTGTTGATGTCGCCTTTGCTGCAAGTTCACGCAGGGATGCTATTTGTTCAAGCTCACTGTTTATTCTTTTATCGATTTTATATGCTTGATTTAAGTATTCTTCCGCCGTCATCCGCATAACCTCCTCAATTATACTCATCATAAAATCCAAGCTGTATCTGTATTGCCGTAGTCAGCTGATCCATCGTCATTTCATCTGCTATCTCTCCGACTTTTCGCTCCAGCTTATCTTTATCGATATTTGTTATCTGCTCCGCAAGTGCTATGCTGTCTTTCTCAAGACCAGATAACCTTCTGTTCACAAACACATGAGTCGGCAGCGGCTTTTTATTCAATCGGCTCGTCATCGGGATAACCGTTACAACCGATGAATTTCTGTT
>JAFUUG010000543.1 GCA_017483905.1 Bacillota bacterium | reverse complement strand
TCTTTCGGCAGAGAGGAGAGCCGTTTGTTGCTTTTTTCAAGTAATATTTTATAATCATCTTTATTGCAATAAAAACTGCAGTTACCACAGTTTGTTTCCGTAAGTATTCTGCATCCGTTTTCTCCGAAACCAAAACAATCTTTTTTCATTCTCTCGCTCCTATGCTAAGTTTATTATCCGAAGACCTTTTTCTCTTGCGTATTTCACGGTATATGCCGTTCCGCCTTTTTCGCTTTCGAGAAAGCAGACGCACACGCTGCTGTTATTCACTAAATGCCGATTTCGTTTAAACATACAATCCGAGGTATACTCCTTCGACACATACACATATTTATCACTCCGAGCCTTTATGTTCTCGTAAATCTCTATATCCGATTCTTTCCATCCTTTCGTTTGATTTTCGCAAGGAAACACAAGAATAAGTCGTATCTGCGGATAAACTTCCCTGAGTTCAAGCACAGCCAAAGCCGCTTCGGTATCAAACCCGATTGCGCCTCCGACACCGAAATAGCGATAGTCTTCGTCAATCAGTCCGATAATTACAGCTTTCAGTTTTTCCCGCAGACCTTCTTGTTTCGCTTTATCTATCCGTCTATGCCCCGTAAAACAACAGGTTTTATCTCTCATTTTATTATTCCTCCGACTAATCAAAATCAATATATATTCAAGTATATCTAAGCCACTTAGATAAATCAAGGAATAATAATAAACGGTTTAGAGAGAATAACCGTCCGTATATAGTACAATCATATACATAGGAGGTGTCCATTATGACGAAAGAGGAATTTGCACAGCGTTTGACACAACTCAGAATGAATAAAGGTGTTTCGGCAAGGGATATGAGCCTTTCCATAGGTCAAAGTGCAGGTTACATCAACAATGTTGAAAATGGTGTGAATCTGCCTTCGATGCAGATATTTTTCTATATCTGCGATTACTTCAGACTTTCGCCTATGGAATTTTTCGATGTCGCCTCAACGAACCCGACCAAACTCACCGAATTAACAAATGCCGCCAAAAGTCTGCCCACAGAGCAGCTCGATCTTCTCATCCAACTTTCAAAGGGTCTTAAAAGATAATTCCCGATGTGTGAAAGGAGAAAGCACATCGGGGAAAAAGGCATAAAGAAAGGGAACAGTCTGTTCAAGACCGCTCCCTATATTCTTTCGCATTTTAATAATAACACAGGTTTAGGGGTAAAGTCAATAAACCATAGACTATAAATTTATTCAACATTCAGGCTATTCTCGATATAAATTCAGTCTACTTTTACTGTAAATTTTTCTCTTTCGGAATAAAAAACATCAAGCTCTTTAATTGCATTTTTTCTGCATTTTCCCACCATTGCATGGCTTATGCTATACTTCTTGGCGATCTCATTCCACTTGTATTTTTTTGTTGCTAAATCCAACATCAAACCCGGTAAATAATTTTTTAAAGTTGATACACAGCATTCAAAATAATCTATTTCATAGCATACCCTCTCGTATTCCAAGTTTAGATTTTTAAATGCTTCTTTGCGCTCCTTTGCCGCCAAACTTTTATACATAAGAGCTGTTCTTGCTGTTTTATCCGATATCTTATTTGACTTCACTCACTCCTCATTCGGCTGCGAAAATGTCATAGTATCAATTACATCTATCTCCAGTATGGATTGTAAATTTTTTATTTGCATTTCAAGCAGTTTTTTTCTGTTAAGCCACTTAGGATATTCTTTCATTGCTTCTTCCGCCGTCATTTACTCAGCCTCCATTTCACAGCCTCTATCAAGGCATTCTGCCCCGTGTTTTTATTTTCAAGTGCAAGCATCACATTTTCGTCAATCGTATCTTTCGTGATGATGTGATGAATGACCACCGTGTTTTTCTGTCCCTGCCGATACAGTCTGGCATTTAGCTGCTGATACAATTCAAGACTCCAAGTAAGACCGAACCAAATAACCGTAGAGCCGCCTTGCTGAAGATTAAGCCCGTGTCCTGCGGAGGCAGGATGTATCATTGCTATCAGTATTTCGCCGTTATTCCACTTGTCTATGTCCTCCGAGGTGTCTATCTCAACAGCCGAAAACCTATTCATTATCCTCGTTTTATCGTGCTTGTACCAATACGCAATAAGTACAGGCTTTCCGTTTGCCGCCTCTATCAGATCTTCCAAAGCATCAAGTTTGCGGTTATGTATTTCGGCTGTTACCTTGTCATCGTCATACACAGCACCATTCGCCATTTGCAGAAGTTTATTTGATAAAGCCGCCGCATTAACGGCATCAATCTCACTATCATTAAGCTGTAACACCATATCTGCCTTGAATTTATCATACATCCTTTTTTCGAAGGCACTCATTTCCACTTCGACCTTG
>JAFUUG010000542.1 GCA_017483905.1 Bacillota bacterium | reverse complement strand
ATTGTTGCCGAAGAAAGTTGGCATAAATATATATTGGAATATTGTCAGGAGAATGGAATATCAAAATTTCTTGATTTGACTGAACAAGGGAAAAACAGACAGCTTTCTATATTAAACGGATTGGAAGTTATAAACAAGTTTGCTGAAGATGGTGATTTTGTATTTATTCATGATGCAGCAAGACCTTTATTGTCTGATGACCTCATTAACAGGTGTATAAATGCTGTATCTGATGGAAATAACTATGATGGTGCGCTACCTGTTTTACCGATGAAAGATACTGTGTATTATAGTGAAAACGGAAAAAGTGTTTCAAAATTACTTAACAGGTCAAATGTTTATGCAGGACAGGCACCCGAAGTATTCAAATTTAGAAAATATTATGAAGCAAATTTAAAGCTGTTACCTGATAAAATTTTAAATATTAACGGTTCAAGCGAAGTTGCCATACTTGCAGGAATGAATATAGCTATGATCGAGGGCGATGAAAATAACTTCAAGATAACAACACAAGCTGATTTAGATAGATTTAAGGAAATGGTGAAAAATGAAAGCTTATGTCCTACATAAAATAAATGATTTAAGATTTGAGGAAGTCGAAATACCTGAAATAAATGATGATGAGGTACTTGTTAAAGTAAAAGCTGTAGGAATATGCGGTTCGGATATTCCACGAATATATAAAACAGGTACATATCACTATCCGCTGATAGCAGGACATGAATTTTCGGGTGAAATAGTTGATTGCGGAAAAAATATAGATAGGGATATACTTAATAAATGTGTTGGTGTATTTCCACTTATTCCCTGTAAACGATGTATGCCTTGTCAAAATAAAAAATATGAATTATGCAGAAGTTATGATTATATAGGTTCAAGGAGAAACGGGGCATTTGCAGAATACGTTGCTGTTCCGTATAATAATAT
Organism: Bacillota bacterium; assembly: GCA_017483905.1. Classification (GTDB taxonomy): domain Bacteria; phylum Bacillota; class Clostridia; order Lachnospirales; family CAG-274; genus RGIG4831. The sequence goes on along the minus strand of JAFUUG010000542.1, from coordinate 3,061 downwards.
TATAGAAATACCCCCTGAAATATCTTATGAAGAAGCAGCGATGCTTGAACCTATGGGAGTTGCTGTTCATGCTATCAGAAGATTTGACATTAAAGAAACAGATTCTGTAACAATTTGTGGGCTTGGAACGATAGGTATGTTTATCCTGATGTTTCTGTGTGAAAAAAGTTTAAAGAATGTATATGTTGTCGGAAATAAAGATATTCAAAAAGAGTATGCCTTAAAACTCGGTATATCTGCGGATAATTTTTGTGACAGCAGAACAACGGATGCCCAAAATTTCATAAAAGAAAGAACAAACGGAAACGGAACAGATATATTTTTTGAGTGTATCGGAAAAAATGAAATCTATTCTTTTGCAGTAAACAATACGGCTGTTGGCGGTAAAATTTGCCTTGTAGGTAATCCTTATTCGGATATGCTGCTTGACAGACAAATCTATTGGAAAATACTTCGTAATCAGCTTACAATAACGGGGACTTGGAATTCATCATTTAACCACGATATAAATGATGATTGGCATTGTGTACTTGAAAAACTTAGAAATGGATTGATAAATCCGAAAATATTTATAACGCATAAGTTGCCTTTTAACGAATTGGAAAATGGCTTTCATATAATGAAAGATAAAAGTGAAGAATATATAAAAATTATGGGGATTTTGAGTTAATTGTCCGATATATAATACAAAGGATATTTTATAAGGAGCTGGTCTTATGAAAAAATTTCAAAAGAAGATGTGCATACTGCTTGCAACTACGATTATGCTCTCGTGTAATAATGCAGTAATTGCACAAACTGAAGTTAATACAGAAAGTAAGGATATAGAATTGCCGATTTCAGAAGATAAAATCACTGATTCCGATAGAAAAGATGTGTTCAGTGTCCGTATTCCTTGCGATATTTCGTTTAAAATAACACTTTTAGATGGAACTGATGCAGGGTGGGTATCATCTGATGATTTTACATTGGAAAATTGCGGAAATAACGATGTGATCGTCAAGTTTGAATCTGTTTATTATAAATTCAAAGATGATGGTAATTTTGTATCCGTTGACAACGAAGAAGATGTCAGAAGCATAACAGATAAAAAAGCTTTTTTTATGAAAATGATTTGTGATGGCTTAGTAAACAAGGAAGAATACATAATAAGAGATACTTTATCCGACACAGATGAAGATATAGAATTTCTCCTAAAATCTCCGAATAATATCAATAATGAAAGCGAAAATGGAGAAAATATCCCTGAAAATAAAGGTGTATTCAGATTTTCGGGAGCAGCCAATCCTTTATCGGATATAAAATGGGAAGATAGAGATGTCACTGTTCAAATAAATTTCAGCATATATAATGCCGACACAAAAGAATTTATTGAACAAAAAGCAATAATTGCAGGAACAAAAGAGGAAGATAAAATTTTTTTGGAAACAGAAGAAATTTCAACCGAATTATCAACCGAAGATTTCAACGAGATAATAACAGAAAACCAAACAGCAACGTCTACGGAAGAAACTACTGAATTGACTACTCAATATGAAGCAGTTACAACAGAGATACCGCCAAGTGGTGAAGAAAAGGAAAATAAAACAAACATTTCTGATGTTTCTTATGATAATAACAGTTACAACGGCTATACAGGTTCATCGGGCGGGGGTTCATCTACCGATAAAACAGTTACACCTGCTGCAATCGAAATAGAAACAAATACAAAATCCGTTGAGGAGATCCAAGAGTCAAAAACAGGTTCATCGGGTGGCAGTTCATCAGATAGTATATCGACTTCATCAGCGGTTGAGATTCAAACCGATACTGTTTTAACAGAAACTACGATTTCTGAAACTTCTACCGAAACTTTGATAGAAATTATTATATCATCGGAAACAACAACGGAAACAACATCACAAGAGCAAAGTCAAGAGATAACAAGTCAAAAAACAGATGCTTTTGTAAGTGATTCTGCTGTAAATATTTCTGATGATATGGTATCTTCGGCTGCGATTGTGTCTGATGTACCTACATCTGATAACGATGTTCAAAATAGTAATATACTTCTGAATGTCAATACGGATGTTATTTTGAATGAATCTAAAAATCCTAAAAAGAAAGATTGATAAACTCATAAAAAATCCCTGTATGTGTAGTATATCACAGCAGGGATTTATTTTGCTGTACGGTTTCTGGAAATTTTTGCAAATAGCAACTTTTATTTACATCTATAAGCGAATGGCATTATTGATTATTGAGCATATTCAGTACATCATCAACGGATTTCCCACTTGCTTCTATTGCGGACAGAAGCCTTTGTGTGTCGGCTAATTGCTTATCGTCTTTTAGCTTTTTTAAGTCATTTTTAGCATTTTTAAGTTGTTCGTTCAAAGAAGTGATTTCCGCTTCTTTCTTTTCAATTTGTTCCTCAATAGATAGGTTTGATTTTCTTGCCATAATATTATTCCTTTCACAATGAATTTGGTATTTATTTACTTGACACTATTATATCTTCAAAACAATGATATGTCAACGCTTTTATTGTCATTAGTCACGATTTTTTCTTGGGTGATTTCATTTTTATCGGAACTGTAATTTAATATCATATCTGCATTGGATTTTATAATCAGATATGATTGAAGTTTATTCTTTGTCTTTTCGTGCTTTGTAATAATATCATCTTTTTTTACTTCCAATTTTAAAATTTCCGCATTGATAACTTCTGCTTTCGGTAAGGAGCCATCGGGAAGTTTGGACTTGTTCATTATCTCAACGGCTGTATTATATTTTCGTATATCATCACCGTTTCTGATTTTGAATAATTCCCTGTCCGTTATGTTGCCTATCGCCTTATATTGCTGATATAAAGGTTTCAATCTCCAGTAGGTGCGAATAGCATTTATAACTTCTTTCTTTTCGGTTATTCTTGACTTCAGGAAAGCAACATTCTTATTTGCTATATCGTAAGCGATCAATAATCCAGCGATACCCATAACCAAAAAAATTCCAACCAACTCTAACGAAGTACCATTAAAGTTGATTGGAATTTTAAATTTAATTGGATTTTATTAAATTT
>JAFUUG010000541.1 GCA_017483905.1 Bacillota bacterium | reverse complement strand
TTGAACAAAATCACTTGAACAATGATTTCAAGTACACTTTAGATGACTTTTCATTTGAATTTTGATACTCGATTGAATGCTTTCTGTTTAACGACTCTGTAATTATTTTATCGAATTTTTTCCAACTGTCGATTAAATCAATGCAAACAATTACAAAAACAATAACTATAGCGATGATATAAACTTTTTTCATAATCTTATACTAAGCATTATCAAGCTAAAAAATATCAGACAAATTAATAATTATTCATTGGACGAATTAATAATAAATGTTAAGATAATTTGAAAAAGTAGCAAATTTCTCAAAAAATATACGTTTAAATATATGTGTGGAATGTGAAAAGGTGTTAAATTATTATGAAGATTTATGGTGGGAATTACGGTTTTTCAAAACAAAGCTTTGGCAATATGATTGTCAATAAAAAAGCGGAAGAATTGATTGAATGTCAACCGGACAAAGAAAAAGCCGAAATTCGCCAAATGCAAAAAGAACTTGAGGATTCCAAGTATTGGGATTTAAAGCTTGAAACAGTAGATGGCGGAGGGATTTTTAATTTTTATTACACCCTTGTAAATAATAAGGATCCGACTAATGTACATATATTAGGAATTCACCCGTACAAAATTGAAGGGTACAAAGTAAAAGTTCGCTCTATTGTTGCCCCTAAAACAGACAGAATTGAGGAATTAACATTCCCTAATAAAGAAAAAGCTCAAAAGTTGATAGCATTACAAGACGACATAATAAGCAACGCAAAAGAAGAAAGAAAACGTGACACGCGGCCTGTAGTAAAACTTCGCAGAGCATTTGAGCAGTTAAAATTACTTGATGAAGCATACGGATATATGGATAAAAAAGGCTTAATTCAATCTGAGCCGACACTTATAGATGCGACCCCAAAAGGGCCAAACGCAAACTATTATCTTGAGTATATTTTCGACAGATTCAGACATATGAATCAACAACAATAAGAAATGTTACAATTAAAACAATAAAACGCAAAAATTTTTATTTTAGAATTTAATATCTATATACGAGAAAATATAGGGAATTTATTATGAAAGTATATAACAATGTTTATATAAATAGAAACCAATATACACCACAATTTAAAGGGAACGAAGACAGAACAGAGGGTGAATGGCACGAATTTGGCTGCGTTGATCCTGTCAACGAGCGGACTGTGTTTGACTATATCAGAGATAAACACTGGGAAAACACTTCACAATACTATCAACTTTATAATAAAGAATGCAATCGCAGCCCGATTGAAGTACGAGCAATGATTGATGACCTATTAAAATATTATATACCTGTAAATGGTCAATTTTTTGAATATAATAGCAAGCTGAATAAAGTGGAAGAAAATGTGTTTAGAGGACCAATGGTTATTCAAGAAAAACATTTTGAATTACTTAAATCACACGGCATACAAAGGCTCATAGAAACTAATGGACATTTCTCAGACCGTGAAGCTCTATGCAAAAAATACGGTATTAAATATACCGCCTTTAATTTTAGAGGAGATAATATAGACAATATACAAGCATTCAAAACAAAGGAAGAAGTTATAGAAACGACAAAACGATTATGCGCCGTACAAGGTAAAAACGAAAAAGAAACAGAAAAAATAATAAAAAATCAAGTTAAATTTTGGGAACAAGAGAGCAGAAAATTCATAGACAATTTTACGGATTTTATATATGCGATGCAAAATGAAAATGTGTATATTGGATGTGAAGCCGGCAAATACAATACTAATAGAGCTTTGTACTTTGACTATTATTTCAACCCTAACAAAACACACCCAAATTATTATTCATTTAGCAACCCAGAAGA
>JAFUUG010000540.1 GCA_017483905.1 Bacillota bacterium | reverse complement strand
GGAAAACGTGTGCCGAAAGATGTTCTTGCGGAGGCAGAAACGATAATAAACGACTATTTTCTTAAAAAATATAATAATCATATGCCAAGCAGAGTGAGAAATGAGAGAAAAGAAAATTATTACGATAAGAGGGGGAGCGTTAAGAAAAAAATAAGAAAGCGGAATTTCGGAATGGTAGATGCTGTAATGTTCCTCTCTATGCTGCTTTGCATCGTGATGATAGTGATAGTTGTAAATTCGGTATGGTGAACATTTTACAAAAGGTATTGAAAAATTTGACAGAAAGTGGTATATTGGATAATGGAATAAATTTTGCATAAGCGGGGTAGTGCAATGGAGATACTTTCTTCGGCTCTTGAAACTGTAAAAAAATACGATCTTATAAAGAATGGTGAAAGTATCGTTATAGGGCTTTCGGGCGGTGCGGATTCGGTGACTTTATTTCATTTTCTGCTTTCGATAAGAAAGATGTATGATATAAAGCTCGTGGCAGTCCACGTTCATCATGGGATAAGGGGTGATGAGGCTCAGAGAGATATGGATTTTGCACAGAAGCTATGCGAAAAATATGATGTGCAGATAGAAAAATATTATTATAATGTACCCGAAAAGGCAAAGGAAATATCCCTTACGGAAGAAGAAACCGGGAGAATGCTGAGGTATGAAGCATTTGAAAATACGCTTGAAAAATACGGAGCGGATAAAATAGCCGTTGCTCACAATATGAACGACAATGCCGAAACGGTATTCATGAGGCTTTGCAGGGGTACGGGAATAAAGGGGCTTGGTGGGATAGCTGTTTCAAGAGATAAGATAATAAGACCGCTGCTTTTTACATCAAGAGAAGAGATAGAAAAATATTGTGCCGATAACGGTATAGAATATATTACCGACTCGACGAATGAAAAAAATATATATACGAGAAATAAGATAAGAAATGAACTTTTATGCTGGATAAAAGAAAATCTGAATGAAAATATAATAGCAACCGTTTCATCGTGTTCTCAGATAATAAGAGAAGAAAATGATTATCTTGATAAGGTAGCAAAAAAAGAATTTGAAAATGTGCTTGCAGGCGAAAAGGAGATCATGTTGGATACGCAGAAACTTAAAAAACTCGATAAAGTGATATTGAGGAGGGTGCTTCGTCTGGCTTGTCTTTCATGCAGCGATACGCTCCATGACGTTGCGATGAAACACATAGAGGGACTTACGGAATTATTATATAAGGAAACGGGAAAATATATTTCTCTTCCGAATGATATAACAGCCGAAAAAAGATACGGAAAATTATATTTATACAATAAAAAAGATATTTGCGAGGATTATTCGTATAATATAAAGGCAGGGGAAGAAATATATATAAAAGAAACAGGAAAATATGTGTCCTTATCGGAAAAAATTATCAAAAATAAAGAAAATAAAAAAAATATATACACTGCTGTGATAAGTTGTGATAAAATCAATAAGGGATCTGATAAGGCAATTACTGTGAGGTCGAAAAAAAGCGGAGATAAAATTTATCTCAAAGGCGTTGGAAACAAGAAACTGAAAGACTTTTTCATAGATATGAAGATACCGAGAAATGTGAGAAATTCAGTGCCTGTGATCGCTGTAGGCGATGATATCGCAGCGGTGATGGGGTATCGTATATCGGATAAATACAAGGCGGAGAAAAATTCCGGAGAGAACAACTTTTACATACAGATATGGGAGGAAAACGAATGAATGATAAAATAAATGTGCTTATATCGGAAGAAGAGATAGCAAAGAGAATAAGCGAAATGGCGGAAGAGATAACAAAAGATACAGGAGATGAGCCGATAGTCCTGATAGGGATATTAAAGGGGAGCATTATGCTTATGGCTGACCTTGCAAGAAAATTAAAGCAGGATGTAAAGATAGATTTTATGGACATATCAAGCTATGGTGACAGCGATACATCAAGCGGTGAGATAAAAATAAACAAAGACCTCGAATATGCTATAGAGGGGGAAAACGTCATAATCATAGAGGATATAGTCGATACGGGTACGACTATGAGTTATCTGCTTGATCATCTGAGAGAAAAGAAGCCTGCGAGCCTTAAATTATGCACACTTCTTGACAAGCCCGAAAACAGAAGATTCGATGTGAAATGCGATTACATAGGATTTGAGATACCGAATAAATTCGTGGTGGGATATGGTCTGGATTATGCACAGAAATATCGCAATCTGCCTTATATCGGCTGCGTTGATACGACCGAGAAATGATAAGAAAAAAGTATAGCAAACGACATTAAAAAATATCGTTTACTGTAAAATATAAATTTTTCTTGAAATTGTTTTTATGTTGTGTTATTATGGATAAAGTGTTTTTTATTATTCTGTAATTTTCAGTAATTTGAAAGGAGGATATAACTTGAGAACAAATTATTGGAGAAGTTACGGTTTATATGTTATTATTGTTATTTTTATCATGTTTCTTCTGGTAGCTACAAATAATTCGGAACTTATAACAGGCAAAAAAGCGATAGATTATTCGTACAGCGACATGGTAAGTGACCTGACAAAAAATGACTCCAAAATAGTCGGACTTGAGATACAAAAAGATGCGGAGATAGCAGATGCCGGTACCGTAACGGTACTTTTTGACAACAATACAAGATCAAAGGCAATAAATATCGTGAGCATAACAAGTTTTATGGAGATGGTGGATCATTCCATAGACAAGGCTAAAATACACGTTGCCGTACTTGAACCGACTACATCAAAAACAAGTATTTTCATTTCCCTTGTGCCGAATATCATCATAATAATCGTATTTGTGGTGATAATAATGTTCATATTTCAGCAGATGCAGGGGGGCGGCGGCGCAAAAGTGATGAACTTCGGAAAAAGCCGTGCAAGACTTGTAAATGATGATAAGGGAAGAGTTACATTTGACAAGGTAGCAGGTCTTCACGAGGAAAAAGAGGATCTGGAGGAAATAGTGGAATTCCTCAAAGCACCTAAAAAATTCGTCGATATAGGGGCGAGGATACCTAAAGGTGTACTGCTGGAGGGACCTCCGGGAACAGGTAAGACTTTACTTGCAAAAGCCGTTGCGGGAGAAGCAGGCGTTCCGTTTTTCAGTATATCGGGTTCGGATTTCGTTGAAATGTTTGTGGGCGTGGGTGCATCCCGTGTGCGTGATCTCTTTGAACAGGCAAAGAAGAACAGTCCGTGTCTTGTGTTCATAGACGAAATAGATGCTGTGGGCAGAAGAAGAGGTGCAGGACTTGGCGGCGGACACGACGAAAGAGAACAAACACTCAATCAGTTGCTGGTGGAAATGGACGGCTTTGGTGTAAACGAAGGGGTCATTGTCCTTGCGGCTACGAACAGACCGGATATTCTCGATCCTGCGCTTTTAAGACCGGGCAGATTTGACAGACAGGTAACTGTAGGAAAGCCCGATGTAAGAGGAAGAGAAGAAATACTTAACGTACACGCAAAATCAAAGAAGATAGCGGCTGATGTCGATCTGAAAGAAGTTGCAAAGACTACTCCCGGCTTTACGGGGGCAGACCTTGAAAATCTTCTGAATGAATCGGCACTCCTTGCGGCAAGAGAGAATAAGAAGGCTCTCGATGATTCGGATATAAGAAAAGCATTTGTAAAGGTCGCAATGGGTACGGAAAAGAAAAGCCGTGTGATAACGGACAGGGAAAAGAAGATAACGGCTTATCACGAGGCAGGTCATGCCATACTTCATGAGCTGCTTCCCGAAGTTACTCCGGTGCATATGATATCCATTATTCCTGTGGGTCATGCAGGCGGATATACGATGCCTGTTCCCGAAGAAAAAAGTTTTGTATTCAAAGCGGAAAATCTTCAGGAGATAATGTGTCTTTTCGGTGGAAGAATTGCCGAAAAACTTATATTTAACGATATAACGGCAGGGGCATCACATGATATAGAGGTGGCAACTTCCATAGCAAGAAACATGGTAATGAAATTCGGTATGAGTGAAAAACTCGGCCCTGTACTTTTCGGAGAAAACAGTCATGATGTATTCTTGGGAAGAGATATAAACAGCGGTCAGAATTTCAGTGAGGAAACATCGAAAATAATTGACGAAGAAATAAATTCCATAATAGTTGACTGCTATAATGAGGCGGAAAAACTGCTTTCAAGCAATATGAGTTCACTTCATGATACGGCAAAAAGACTTATGGAAAAGGAAAAGATCACGGGGGATGAATTCCGTGAGATACTCAGAAACAATAATGCTCCTATAGCTGAGAAAAATTCCGAGAAATCGGAAGAAACGATAACGGAGTGATCTTAGAAGGACTTTCGGATTCGGGAGTCCTTTTTATTGTGTGTATTTCTTGACAAAGGTGGGATAATGAAATATAATTATAACAAAGATAATAATATCATGGAGGTGTTTTTATGGCCGGATATGCCTTTCCAACAGGAACTCCAATAAGAACAAAGACTGAATTGAAGAACAAATTTAATATAACGAAACACAGAAAAGATTTGAAAGAATTTTTGGAAAAAAATGAGATAGTGACTTACAGAGATGAGATCACAGGAGAATATATAATGGAAGCAAGGTCAAAAAATGATGAAGAAAACTGATATTTTTAAGGTTATACCCTATACGAAGGAAATACAGGAAAAATTTTCGTGTGAGTTTGATTGCGGTAATGATCATATTTCAAATTTTTTGAGATCTTCCTTAGCATTAAACGATTCTTTCGGGAAAACCTATATTTCGGTATCGGAAGAAAGTGAAAAAGTTATCGGATATTACAATATCTCTATGGGATATATAGAAAGCTGCTATGATAAGCTGCCTGTCAGACTGGGCGGAGCAGTTCATATTAATTATTTTGCGGTAGATAGAGATTGGCAAAAAAAGAATATTGCAAATAAATTTTATATTTCCGATATGCTACTGAATGACTGTATAGAAAGAGTGATGTTTATTCGTAAAAATTATGTTGGGTGTGCATTTATAACACTTGCCTCGACGGAAGAGGGATATAATTTGTATTGCAGAAACGGATTTGAAGAATTAGAGGCGGAAGATATGACTTTTACACCTAATGAGTCTGAAAAATCAGGGGGAACGTATATGTATTTTGCTCTTGAAACAGAAGAGTAATATGTGTAACAGGGACGACTGATTTACTGTGTTTTTGTTGATATTAATGAAGGTTTGCGTAATTATTGAAAATGATTATGCAAGCCTTTTTTATTGTGTGTATTTCTTGACAAAGGGGGTATAATGAAATATAATTAAAATGGAATAAATTTTAAATTACGGAGGATAAAATGAAAATATCCGACAAAGCGTATCAGGTGATGATAGACTGCTATGGCTGTGACAGCGGTATTCTTGATTCGCAGGATATGATAAGAGAGATAATACACAGAGGTTGTGAAGAGATAAAAACGGAGATAGTAGAGGAATGTTATCATAAATTTGAGCCGATAGGCATAAGTGCCATGGCAGTGATAACAAGTTCGCATTTTTCCGTACATACATGGCCCGAAAACGGGTATGCGGCTATAGATATATTTTCATGCAGCGAGGATATATCCGATATGATAGGTGAATACATGGGAAAAATGTTTATGGCAAAAGAGGTAAGAATGAAAAGATTTGAAAGAATGATAAAATGGGAGGAGGGTAAAAATGTTTAATTACGGTACGATACTGCGAATACAGGGACAGGAATATGATATTGTTGGCGTGATACAGTTTCAGAGCATTACGGAGCCGTCGATATGGGAAGAATACCGTATGTTTAATAAGGCAACGAGAGAAGAGATGTGGCTCAGCTATGACGATTATAACGGCGAATATTCTATGTCGAAGGTCGTGCTGACATCGGGGAGAAATATAGATACTAATTTTCAGGGATATCATATAGTTGACAGAGGCAATGCAAGGGTAGTGACTGCAAGAGGCAATGTAGATGTAGACCAGGGGGAAAGGGTAGAGTACATTGAACTTGAAGATATGTCGGAGGACAAGATAAAATCCGTAGAAATATGGGAGGACGGTTCGGAACTTTCGGAAGGATACTATATTGAAAAAGGTGATATAGAAGTTATCGGAAAATCGAATGCGAACATTATTGCAGGCGGCGGAGGCAGAATGAAGAATAATTCGCCGGTGAAGATATTTGCTGTTTTGGCAGTGCTATGTTCGGCTGTGTTTACTGTTTTTATGGGATATATTGGAGCATCGGGAACGAAGATGAGTACATATATAAAAGATTCGGAAAATTATACTTATTCAACTTCCGTTACATCTGATATTGAACCGACGCTTAAGGCTGATGTATACAACACTTCTCTTACGGTGGATGCAGCGGCAAAGGATATTATTAAGGGAATAGACGGCAATACGCAGTCTGTTCAGCAGAATAATGAGGATGAAGATGACAACAGCGTTGCGATAATGACGAAAGATGAATACTGTCTTGTATATGAGGACAGCGAAAGCGGAGAAACTCTCGTTCAGATATGCACAAGACTGTATGCTTATTCAAGCAGCAGCGAACCGTATCATTCAAGAAGATCGACGGGAAGATATTACAGGAGATATTATTATACAAAAGGATATTCAAGCGATAAGGGAAGCTACGGCGGAGATCATACGAGCTCGTATGGGTCATATAATGATACGACGGTCTCGACTAATTCAAATGATACTTACAGTAATTATTCAAACAGCGTAAGACAGGCAAGTGTTGCGTCAAGGTCATCATCGGGCGGCGGAACGAGCAGCGGTAAATGATATTTTAAGGAGGATACAAATATGGAAATACTTATGGATATTTTAAATGTGGCGGTATATTCGATTCTTGCGATAGTGTTGATGCTGGGAGGAAATTTCCTCATTGACCTTGCTATACCTTGCCATTTCCCGACGGAGATAAAGAAAGGAAATAAGGCGGTTGGATTTTTAAGTGCAGGTTCGTTCGTGGCGATAGGAATATTATTAAGAGCGGCTATAATGTCACCGAATGCGTCAAATGTGCTGTATGATGAAACGCTTATTGGCGGGATTCTAAGCAGTGCTGTTTATTTTGTGATAGGCATAATTTTTTCGATAATAGGATATTTTGTGCTGAATGCGTTTCATAAGCAGTATAATCTCAATGAAGAGATAGGAAACGGAAATACGGCGGCAGGGATCGTGGTAGGCGGTATGTTTATCGGTCTTGCGATAGCGATAAGCGGTGTTATATTCTGATGACTGAAAATAAATTTGATGAAAAAAAGTTTAATTACGGATTTCTGATGCTTACGACTTTTATCATATCGGGCTGTTCGATGTGCTATGAGCTTATAATAAGTTCGGTAAGCTCGTATCTCATAGGGGACAGCGTATTACAGTTCTCGGTGACGATAGGACTGTATATGTCGGCTATGGGGCTTGGGTCGTATATATCGAAATATATTAAAAAAGATCTGTTTGATAAATTTGTGATTGTGGAGATAATGGTTGGTATAGTCGGAGGATTCAGTTCACTGCTGCTTTTTCTTGCGAATCTGTATATAAGGGCATACGAAACGGTGATGTATATAGAGATAGTCGTTATAGGAACGGCAGTGGGAGTGGAGATACCACTACTGACAAGGATAATAGAGGAAAAGGCAAAAGATCTTCGGATAACACTCTCGTCTATTTTCAGTTTTGACTATATAGGCGGACTTGTTGGGTCGGTGGCTTTTCCGCTGATATTATTGCCGCATCTGGGATATTTTGCTACGGCTTTTCTTGTGGGGAGCTTTAATATTGCCATTGCGGCGGCGATAGTTGTCAAATACAGGGAGTATATTATAAGACAGGCTGCTTTTACGGCAGTCTGTATTGCTGCTTTTATAATTATGGTATTTGGGGTCGTTTTTTCGGAAAATATATCCGAGTTTGTGGAAAACGGTCTTTACAGGGATAAAGTCATTCTTTCGCAGCATTCACCGTATCAGCATATCGTACTTACAAAGCATAAAGACGATCTGAGAATGTTTATAAACGGGAATATTCAGTTTTGTTCTCTCGATGAATACAGATACCATGAATGTCTTGTACAGGTGCCGATGTCGCTTATGAAGAAAAGGGACAATATACTTATTCTTGGAGGCGGCGACGGTCTTGCGGCGCGTGAGATACTAAAGCACGATGATGTAAAAAGCATAACGATGGTCGATCTTGATAAGGAGGTCATTGATATATGCAGAGAAAATTATGATATATCGCAGCTTAATGAAAAGTCGCTTGAAAGCGAAAAGCTGGAGATAATAAATGATGATGCGTATAAGTATCTTGAAAGAACGGATAAGAAGTTTGATCTGATAATATCGGACTTGCCCGATCCCAATGACGATGCTTTGAATAAATTATACACTACGCTGTTTTACAGACTTTGCAAAAATGCTCTCAATGATGAGGGTATGATAGTTGTTCAGTCAACAAGTCCTTATTATGCAAAAGAGGCATTCTGGTGCATAAATAAGACGATGGAGAAAGAGGGGCTTTTTGTAAAGCCTTATCATGTGCAGGTGCCGTCTTTCGGAGAATGGGGTTTTCAATTGGCGGCAAAGAAAGAATTTGATGTCAGCGATATAAAAATAGATACACCGTGCAGATTTCTCGATGAAAAGAGTGCAGAGGGGCTTTTTCTGTTTGGAAAAGATGAGATAGCGGACAAAGAGAATGTTGAGGCGAATACGATAGCCAAGCCTATGCTGATAGAGTATTATATGGAGGCTGAGAGGAACTGGAGCTAAGGAGGAAAGGAATATGTACGAATATAGCGTTAAGGTGGCGGAATTAACGATGGCGGAAACGCTCATGAATGAAATGGCAAAAGATGGGTGGAGAGTTAAATCGGTAATGCCGCACGGGAGAAATAGTTTTAAGGTGACTGTTGTTTTTGAAAAGAAAAATGAAGTGTGAGTATAAATGGAGATATACAACGAAGAAAAATTTAAGAGATTTATGGAAGAAAACCCTTTTAAATTTTCGGAGGAGAGAATTGAGAGGGCAAAAAAGGATTTTTATGAGCCGAGAAAAGGCGTTATGTGTGACGAACTTGTGGAATTTGTGCTGTGGGCGAACGGTTATCCCGCAAGGCATGAGAAATTCGGCGATCATCTGCTGCCGATAATAAAAAGGAATGAGTGGAAGAATGTACTTGAAGTCGGCTGCGGGGAAGTTTTTTTGCTTTCGGAGTATCTTTTTGAAAAACTTGAGGGAAAAGTGAAATTTACGGCTATGGATAAATGCGGATTTGCACGGGACAGCAAAGATATAACCCTTATAGATGATGAATTTACGGAAAATTACGATATTTCGGGCTATGATCTTATAATAGCGCAGGAACCTTGTGAGGCGGCAGAGTGCATAATAAAAAACTGTACGGAAAACGACAAGCCGTTCTGCGTTATACTATGCGGTGCTCCTCACAAAAGACTTACGGGGGAAATTGATGAAGATGTGAACAGCTGGTATATTTATCTGATGAAAACATATCCGCAGTGCGGTTTCGGAATATGGAGAAACGGGAGATTCCACTCCGGGTATATTTATTCGACGGAAGAATTTGGTTTATGACAGTTTCGGAAAATAAATTTCAAATTATTTTATTTGCGGTATTGTAAACAGTACGAATATTTGATATAATATGATAATAAGGGGTTTTGGGGGCAGTACTTGCAATGTTGACTGATTTTGGCCGGTATTGCAAATATTATCGCAGAACGCCCAAAGGAGTGGTGAAAATGTTAGGTCATAAAAAACTGAAGATACAGGCATTGACCGAAGGCATGATATTGGCAGATGATGTCGTACTTGCAAACGGTACGACGATACTTACAAAAAATTCGGTATTGCAGGCATCGGATATAAATAACCTTAAAAGATTTAATATTGAAAAAGTAAATGTGTATGATCTGTATGCAAATATAGCATCAAGCACACCGACGGAAAATATTGTAAAGCTCTCTATAGTAGATGAGAATAACAAGCCTGTGAGAGAACGTAAATCTTTCAAGGAATTTTCGCAGTCTTACGAGACAAAGGTGGAGGAAATGAAAGGAAATTTCCTTGCAATAGGACAGGGAGAGGCTATACAGGAGAGTAAACTCCTTGATTCGACAAAGGAAATGCTTGATAAGGTATATATCAAAAACGATATAATCAATTTTATTCATCACTTAAAGGAAAACGACGATCATACATATCACCACTGCGTTAATGTTTCACTGCTGTGCAACCTTGTGGGAACATGGGCAGGATTCAACGAAACGGAACTTAAAAATGTTACTCTTGCGGGACTTCTTCATGATATAGGAAAGACATATATAGATCAGAATGTGCTGAATAAGCCGGGCAGACTGACTGATGAAGAATATGAGGAGATAAAGAAACACCCGTTATACGGATATAAAGTGCTTGTTCCGCAAAATATTGCTACGGAAGTCAAACTTGCCGTTCTTATGCACCATGAAAAGATAGACGGAACGGGATATCCTCTCGGGGCGGATATAAGCAAGATAGGCAAGATATCGAAAATAGTTACGATATGCGATATATATGATGCGATGACTTCAAACCGCTGCTATCACAGGAAGAGATGTCCTTTTGATGTGATAAAGATGTTTGAGGACGACTGCTTCGGCAAGCTGGATACGGAATACCTCATGCTTTTTCTTAAAAATATCGCAAATACTTTCCTTAATAATGAGGTAGTATTATCCGATGAACAGAGGGGCAAGATCGTATTCATAAATACAAAAGAACCGTCAAAGCCGATAGTAAGAACGGAATTCGGATTTGTCGATCTTATGTATGACCGTGATATTATCATAAAAGAAGTTGTGTAACACTATTCTGCCTTCCGACATAAAGTATAATATGCTTTTATGTGCGGGAGGCTTTTTATGGCTAAGTATCATGTCATAGGAGGAAAAAAGGTACAGGGCGATGTGCTTATCTCGGGGGCAAAGAATGCTGCACTTCCGATATTGGCGGCAGCTGTATTAAACGGCGGAGTTTCTGTGATAAAAAATTGTCCCGATATTTCGGATGTCAGGGTATCTGTTGATATTTTGAGAAAATTGGGAGCTTATGTTGACTGTGACGGAAATACGCTTATAATAGAAAGCAAGGATATAGGAAAAACCGCTATTGACAGAAAACTGATGGAGAAAATGAGATCTTCCGTTATATTTGCCGGAAGTCTGATCGCAAGGTGCGGCGAGGCGGCTTTTTTTGCTCCCGGCGGGTGTGCTCTCGGAAAAAGACCGATAGATATGCACATCGGTTCGTTTAAAAAAATGGGGATAGATGTAAGAGAAGAAAACGGTGAGATAATATGCGGAAAAAATAAAGAACATGACTGCATTATTGAACTTCCCGTTCCGAGCGTCGGGGCAACGGAAAATATAATGCTTGCTTCATGTATGGGAAAAAGCATGACGAGAATAAAAAATGCCGCCGCAGAACCGGAGATAGAGGACCTTCAGAATTTTATTAATTCAATGGGAGGAAAAATAGTCGGGGCGGGAAGCTCGGAGATAACGATATATGGCTGTGAAAAATTGCATGACTGCGAATATTCCGTAATGAGCGACAGGATAGAAGAGGGAACATTTATGTGTATGGCAGCTATGACGTGCGGAGAGTTGAATCTGAAAAATATAAGCGGAAAAAACAAGGCTCTTGAAGAGGTGCTTTGCGGTGTCGGCTGCGATATTTCACATTCGGGAAATGAATTGAGGATAAAAACCGAAAAGATGTTAAAGGGTGGACTTGATGTTAAAACAGGGTATTATCCGCAGTTTCCGACGGATATGCAGCCGCAGATAACGGCTTTGCTTACATTATGCAGGGGAGAGAGCAGGATAACTGAAAATATATTTGAATCCCGTGACAGACATATTGACGAGCTTATAAAAATGGGTGCAGACATAAAGAAAAGGGACAGCAGAAATTTTACGGTAAAAGGAACGGACAGACTGAATGCGGCACAGGTCTGCGCAAGAGATCTGCGTGGCGGTGCGGCACTTGTGGCGGCGGCAATGAGTGCAGAGGGAGAAAGTATTATAAATGATATTGAGTATATACAAAGAGGCTACGAAAAATTTGAGGATAAATTGAAGAATATCGGTGTTTCGATAAAAACGGAAAAGGAGATATGCGATGATGAAAAAAATTAAAGCGGTGGGGATATGTATAGCTGTCATTGCGGGTGTACTTCTTATTTGCATGGTCTGTCCGCTTTTTAATATAAAAACGGTCGAGATAAACGGTACTGTGAATACATCGGCATCGGATATAAAAGAAAAATTGGGGCTTAATAATACGGTAAATCTGCTTGCATTCAATTCTTTCGCTGCAAAGGATAAGCTGCTTGAAGATCCGTATATAGAAGATGTTTCTTTCTCAAGAAAACTGCCCGATAAACTTATAATAAATATAGATGAAAGGGCGATACGGGGCTATGTTCCTTATATGGGAACATTCCTTTACATAGATTCGACAGGGCGTGTGCTTGATGCAAGATCGTCTTTTACGGAAAAGCACCCTGTAGTAAAGGGTCTTGATTTTGACAAATTTACAGTCGGGCATAAACTCGAAACGGAAGATGACAAAGTATTCGATACGGTGGTTGAGATCTCACAGCTGATGGCTGATTATGATATGCAGGAAGATGTATTGTATGTAGATGTATCAGATGAGATGCACATAAAGATAATGACGGAAAATGTGACGATAAATTTCGGGGATTTTACCGATGCAAACTATAAGATAGCGACACTGAATGAGATATTGAAAACTATGGACGACGATCAGAAAGGTTTTTTGGATATTTCCGATCCCGATGCAAATCCTGTATTTAAGATGTTGACGTAAAATTAAAGAATGTGTATAAAATACCCAAAATATGTATATAAATTTATGACAGTTTTGTATAATTTTTTTCTTTGAAATTTAAAAATAAGTGTAGAAAAATTTTTTTATTTGATGTATAATTGTAAATAGGTTTATTATGGCTATTTAAGGGAGGATAACATTTTGTTGAATATAGAGAATAATTCGGAGAACGAGAGCGGATTTGCCAAAATAATAGTTGTCGGTGTAGGCGGCGGCGGAAATAATGCTGTAAACCGAATGGTCAATGAAGCAATAAGCGATGTGGAATTTATTGCTGTAAATACGGACAAGCAGGATCTTAACAGAAGCAGTGCACCGGGCAAACTTGCAATAGGGGAAACTTCAACGAGAGGTCTCGGTGCGGGAGGAAATCCCGAAAAAGGTCGTATTGCTGCCGAGGAGTCAAAAGAAGAATTATCCGAACGACTTAAAGGTGCGGATATGGTATTCATAACTGCCGGTATGGGCGGCGGTACGGGTACAGGTGCAGCTCCGGTTATTGCGGAGATAGCAAAGGGACTTGGCATACTGACGGTCGCTGTTGTTACAAAACCTTTTGAATTTGAGGGTCGTGTAAGACTTAAAAATGCAATGAGCGGCATTGACAGATTAAAGGAAAATGTAGATACGCTTATTGTTATACCTAACGAAAAACTTCTTGATCTGATAGATGAAGATACATCTTCGGAAGATGCCTACAAGATAGTCGATGAAGTATTGAATAAGGCTGTTACGGGTATAGTCGGTCTTATCAGACATAATGGAGATGTAAACCTTGACTTTGCCGATATAACGGCAGTCATGAAAGATAAGGGATATGCCTTTATAGGTGTTGCCGATGCTTCGGGTAAGAATGCCATACACGATGCAACTATGGCCGCTATTGATTCGCCCATGCTTGAAACGAGGATCGACGGGGCAAAGACGCTTCTTATCAACTTTGTATGCGGAAGTACCGTTGGTTTTATGAAGATAGCAAATGAAGTAAAATATGTAAGAAGTTTGCTTGATCCCGATGTCAACCTTATGTATGGTCAGATAACAAATGAATCTATGGGAGATAAAGTGACGGTAACGATAATCGCAACAGATCTTAAAGAGGAAAATGTTGCAGACGCATCGTATGTTTCAAAGGTGGCATCTTCCGTTAAGCAGGAAAATCATAAGAGCGAAAACGAAATCGTTATAAAGAAGATAGAAAGAGAAGAAGAGGAAAAAGAAGAATCTATTGATATTCGTCCTGTTCGTTCAATGAAATTAGATGAAAGTCCGTTACAGATACCTACATTCCTGAAAAGATCGTAAAAGATAAAATGCAGACAAAGAGGCTTGCACCGAATACGGTAGAGAGCCTCTTTTTTAAGGAGGATATTAAAAATGAAATATGTTATTGTACTTGGTGACGGTATGGCTGATGAGCCGATAGAAACTCTCGGCGGAAAAACTATAATAGAGGCTGCCGATACACCTAATATGGATATGATATCAAAAAAAGCCGAAATAGGTCTTGTGCATACTATTCCGGAGGGAATGAAGCCGGGAAGTGATACGGCTAATCTTTCCGTACTCGGATATGACCCTGAAAAATATTATTCGGGAAGATCTCCGCTTGAGGCTCTCAGCATAGGTGTTGATATGAAGAGTACGGATATTGCGATAAGATGTAATATAGTTACGCTTTCAGATGATGATCTGCCTTACGAGGAAAAAACTATAACAGATCACAGTTCAAGCGAGATATCTACGGAAGATGCGGCTGTACTTATAGAGGCTGTCAAAAAAGGACTTGAAAACGATATATTTAAATTCTATGTCGGCACAAGCTACAGACATCTGCTTATATGGGATAAAGGTGAGGTCGTTGAGCTTACACCGCCGCATGATATTCTCGGAAAGACTATAGGGGAGTACCTTCCGAAACAGAAAGAACTCAGGGAAATGATGAAAAAGAGCTATGAGATACTAAATAATCACCCTCTTAATGAAGAAAGAGCAAAGAAAGGTCTTAACAAGGCTAACTCGGTCTGGTTCTGGGGTGCGGGAACAAAGCCTGCTCTTGATTCTTTTGAGAAGAAGAATAACAAAAAGGGAGTAATGATCTCTGCTGTGGATCTTTTGAAAGGAATTGCCGTAGGGGCGGAGATGACCAATATAAATGTTGAGGGGGCAGATGCGACACTTCACACAAATTATGAGGGGAAAGCAAATGCCGCAGTGAAAGCGCTCACCGAGGATGGATATGATTTTGCTTATATACACGTTGAGGCACCCGATGAAATGGGACATCAGGGAAGTATAGAAAATAAGCTGAAAGCGGTCGAGTATCTTGACAAAAAGGTCATAAAGACGGTATATGAGGGGCTTAAAAATGCAGGGGTGGATTTCAGAATGGCAGTTCTGCCCGATCACCCTACTCCTATAAGATGCAGAACACATACTTCGACTCCCGTGCCTTATATGATATATGACAGTACGAATGAGATGGAGAGCAGCCATAATTATAATGAGCGAGAGGGTAAAGAGAGCGGAAATTATATCGCAAACGGACATGAATTCATAAATAAATTTTTTGAGAAATAAAAAAATCGTGGTATGAAAAAATTTTTTTCATACCACGATCTGCTTCTGTTAGTTGTTTTCAAGGGCTTTTTCTATGGCATCGACGAGTTTTTCCGTTGTTGTCGGCTTTAGCATATAGCCTGCCGGTTTTAGTTTAAGGACGGCTTCGATGTGTTCTCTGTCATTGATACCCGTTAAAAATATTACGGGGATAGTGGTAAGGTCTTCGTCTGCCCTTATCATTTCAAGAGTCTGTCTGCCGTCTACAACGGGCATTTCATAATCAAGGAGGATAAGGTCGGGGCGTTTCTTGCCGATAAGCGTCATTGCCTTTATTCCGGAGGGTGCCATGGTGACTTTATAACGACTTTCAAGCATACCCTTTATGCTGCGCAGAGTTGCGGCATTATCATCGACGATGAGGACAGAACGTCTTGAATCGTCGGCTTCGCTCTCTTCGATGAGTTCTTTTATTTCTTTTTCATCCATATTGAGCTTTCTGAAAATAGCATCCTGAACGGCTGAATTTTCAAGGGGTCTGACAAGATTTTCAAACTGCTCGCCCTCAAAATATTTAAGTATTTTTTGTCTTTCGGCTTCCGTACCGATAGTGAGAACCGGTATTTTTGAGTAATTATTATAAAGAGTGCCGAAAATCGACTGGTCTATATCACCTACACCTATGAGGGATATAAGCACAAGCTCCGGGTCTACAACAGAAAGAACGCTTTTGAGTGCATCTGCGGTAGGTGTGCATATCTGTATCTGAAATTTCTTTGACAGAAAAGCATTAAGATCTTTTACGACTGCATTTATTTTTCCTATAAAAATTATTTTTCTCATTTTTTCCCTCCGATGATATCAAAAATTTCGACAATCAGTTCTTCCGCACTGTCGCTGTCGAGGTCTGTGACGGCAGCGGAAAGTTCGTTCATTTTTTCCTGTATTTCGCTTTCATAAGAAAAGTTGTTAAGATCAAGCATAAGGGAGTCGGCTTCATCAAACTCAAATTCCTCCATTGCGGATCTGAGAAGAGCAAGGATAGTTTTTGTTTGCTCAATATCGGCAGGAGGGAGAGCAGCATCGCTTTCTCCGATACCGAATACTCCCGTAAGTTTTTCTTTATAAGAAAGCCATTCCGATATAAAGATACCGTGCATTTTTTCAATTACATCAAGTTCTCCGTCACGAGCGGCAAATTCAAGCCTTTTTGCCATACCTGCAAGAGGGATTATGCCGACCGTTGCGGCGGAGCTTTTCATTCCGTGTACCTGTATACGATAGTTATTTATATCATTTTCATTGTACATATCCGAAAGTTT